>CAZOFC010000070.1:0-10163 GCA_964578965.1 uncultured Azospirillum sp. | reverse complement strand
CAGCCAGCGCCTGCCCGCGATGGAAGTGGGCGAGCCACTGCGCACCAGCAAGGTTGAGGCCGCGCAGCACTTCACCCAGCCACCGCCGCGCTTTTCGGAGGCGTCGCTCGTCAAACGCCTTGAGGAACTGGGCATTGGCCGCCCCTCGACCTATGCCAGCATCATCTCGGTGCTTACGGATCGTAACTATGTGAAGCTTGATAAGCGTCGCTTCACTGCCGAGGCGCTCGGGCGCATCGTGACCGCGTTTCTTATGAGCTATTTTGAGCGCTATGTGGAATATAATTTCACCGCGAACCTTGAAGAAAATCTCGACAAAATCGCCGAGGGCGAGCGCGAATGGAAAGAAGAGTTGCGCGCCTTTTGGAAGGATTTTCACGCGAAGGTGGAAGACAGCAAAAAACTGACCATCAGCGAAGTACTGCAGCATGTGCAAGAGCTCCTCGAGCCTTATATTTTTGGCGTGGGGGATGCAGCGGCCACCGCCAAAGTTTGCCCCACCTGCAAAACCGGTTCGCTGCACCTCAAAACTGGTAAATTTGGCTCGTTCCTTGGTTGCTCGAATTACCCGGAATGTAACTTCACCCGCCAGCTCACCGGCAGCGCTGCGGATGCGGCGGCTGATGCCGCTTCTGGCATCAGCGAAGAGTTCCCGCGCACGCTTGGCGTCGATCCCGTCTCGGGCTTAACCGTTTCCATCCGTAAGGGGCCATACGGCGTCTATGTGCAATTGGGCGAAGAGAAAAAGCCCAAGCGCAGTTCGCTGCCCAAGGGCACGCATCACAGCACGGTGGATTTGGAAAAGGCACTCTCCCTCCTCGCCCTGCCGCGTGAGGTGGGCTTGCACCCTGAAACCAACCTCACCATTGTGGCGAATATTGGCCGCTTTGGCCCCTATTTGCTGCATGACGGCAAATACGCAAACCTCGGGCCCGAGGATGATGTGCTCACCATTGGCATGAACCGCGCGGTGACCCTTATTGCCGAGGCCGCCGAGAAAAAGAAAAATGGCGGCGGACGCGGTGGCGCACCCGAGCCCTTGAAAGATTTAGGCGCACACCCTGAATCGGGCGAAAAAGTGGTGATTTTGAAAGGCCGCTACGGCCCCTATATCAAGTATGCGGGTAAGAACATCACCCTACCCAAAGAGATAGCCCCCGAAGCCGCGACGATGGAATCGGTGCTGGCACTATTGCCAGCAGCGGGTGGCAAAGGCGGGGCGAAAAAGAAAACACCGGCAAAAAAAGCAGTAGCGAAAAAGGCCCCTGCTAAAAAAGCACCAGTGAAGAAAGCAGTGGCCAAGAAGGCATCGTAGTGTTGCCCTCACCCGAGACGCCTCAAATGCGTCTCGGGTGAGGGCTTATACTTGACTCCCGACACCGAGTCGCTACATTCAGCTGCATGAGCACACCCCGCGCAAAAATCTATCAGCCTGCCAAAACTGCCATGCAATCGGGCAAGGGCAAAACGCATCACTGGTTTTTGGAGTATGAAAAGCCCGCCCCCGGCCGCCCGGATGCGCTGATGGGCTGGAACTCGCAGCCCGATACCATCACACAAGTGAAGCTGCGCTTTGACACCAAGGATGAGGCGATCGCCTACGCCACCACCAAAAAAATCGATTATGTGGTGAGCGAGCCGAAACACGCCGTGGTGCCACCCAAGGCCTATGCCGAGAATTTCAGCCATGCCAAGCGCAAGGCGTGGGACAGCAACTGTTAACTTCACTTTGTCATTCCCGAGTTAGTATTGCAGAAATTCTGAATGAATTTCGTGGCAATACTTCATCGGGAATCCACTATTAGGAGATTCCCGCTTTCGCGGGAATGACACATATCCTCATGAGCAAAGCATTCACCAAAGAGTCCGATGACGACGGCAGCAACGAAGACGATGCCGCCCTGCCCGACCCACTGCCAGAGGGCCAAAAAAACTACATCACGCCGCGCGGCCATGCAGCCTTACAGGCCGAGTATGCGCAGCTTTTACATAAGGAGCGGCCGAAGATTGTCGAGATTGTTTCCTGGGCGGCAGGTAATGGCGATCGCTCGGAGAATGGCGATTATATCTACGGCAAAAAGCGCCTGCGCGAGATTGACCGACGCATTCACTACCTAAGCAAAAGCCTTGAGCGCGCCGTGATCGTGGACCCCGCTGCGCAACAAGGTTTACGCCAAGTGTTTTTTGGCGCCACCGTCACCTATGCCCGCGAGGATGGAAGCGAACACACCGTGACCTTGGTGGGGGTCGATGAGGTGGATGTAGCGCGCGCCCGCATCAGTTGGTTATCGCCAGTTGCCACCGCGTTGATGAAGGCCAAAGTCGGCGATACGGTAAAATTACGCATCCCCTCGGGAACAGAAACGCTCGAAGTAGTGGCCATTGCCTACCCGCTCAATTAACCTAACCTGTTGATTTTATACACAGGCGGTGCAGTGCCGCAGCATCTATATTCCCCAAAACTGTCATCAAACTGTCATCTTTTGCGCGTATAGTGTAAAATGAAGCGGTGTAGAGGCTTCGTCACTGCGAGCGCATAGCGAAGCAGTCCATCTTGGCCATAAGCAAGAAAGATGGATTGCCACGTCGCCAAGGCTCCTCGCAATGACGATAGCTATTTGGCTGCCCAAAAGGAGATTCTATGAAACGATTCACCGTACCTTGCGATTTCAACGGCGTGAAACACCCGTTCCATGTCTATATCGGTGACCCGCACCCGAAAAAGCACCCGCTGCAGTTTCAAGGCTGGTGGCTAAGTTCCGAGCGCGGCGGCAACATCCCGCAGGACGTGATGGACAGCTTTGAAAAGCTTTTCAAAATCTCTCAGGAAAATAACGTCTCCTTCGAGGATCTGTGCGTCTATGCCCTTGGCGCCGCACAGCAGGAAGAAGGCGCCGCCGGTGGTGGCGTGCAAAAACAAGGCTAACCTAGGAAAAGGAATCATCGTCCTTCATGGTTGATACCCAAGCACCATCGCCCGACCTAGCTTCACCCAGCCGCACGCTGGATGAGGAAGAAGCAAAGCTTGCCGCTGCCTATGCCCAAGCCACGGCTGAGGTGGCGCGCCTGCAGGAGCGTGCCTCGACCTTAAACAGCGAGCCGGTGAGTAACGAGGCCTACTCGCAGCATGATGTTGAGGGCATTGGGCGCTATGTGATTCCGCGCCGCACAGGCTGGAAGAACCTGCTCGATATCATTCATGACCCGAAACCCAATATCGACTTTTCGGCCAATATTTATCCGGCGTTCGATGGCATCATTGGCGAGCATTTCCAAAGCCCCTATCTACTCGATCCGCTCGATGGCAAATACGAATCCTACGAGAATCTACGCGATAACCTCGCCGCCGTGCGTAACTTTCTCATGCAGAGCTATTACGCAACCGACAAGAGCGGCATGAGCCCAGCGCAAGCCAAAGCAGCCCTGGCCGAAATTGCCGGATTTGTGGGTGATGGCTTATACAACAACTTCCTCTACGCGGGCATCATCCCCAACCATGATTGGCGCAAGCCTTTCATTGATCTAAGCGAGGCCAGCGAGCCCGGCGGCCACGGCGCCCAATATATTTATGAACGTATTTTGGCCCATCAACGCAGCTCGAGTTGGCTGCGCCCGTTCGATGCCGTGCTACAATTGCTCGGCGGCAAGCCGCACATGGATTGGAAATTACCAGAGGCGGATGCCACCCATTTCACCGATTGGCTTGAAAAAGACATTGCACCAACTGAAGTCTCGGCCAATCCGAAACTCGATGAAGTCAATGCCGCTATCATGGCTGCGAGCGCGAAACAGACCGAGCTGCAAGCACGGCTTGACGCCGTGCGTGCCGACAAGGCACTTTCCAACACCGCCCATGACCTCGACGATATCGGGAATCATCTCATCTATGCTGCCACTAACATGGAAGGCGTTGCCCATCTCGATGAACCGGTGCGCCGCAATGCGGTCGATATTGCCAAAGACATCCTGCGCAAGCTGAAGCTTAATCTTGGCAGCGTTAATGTCGTCGATGGGCTGAAGATGAAACCGTCGGATGATATGGCCGCCCTTGGCGCCATCAAGGCGGTTTCAACGGTGTATGAGCGCTTGCTTGCGTGGGCGCGCGGCACAAACGATACCAGCATTTTCCAGAACCCTTCCGTCATCGCCGCAACACAAGCCATTGGCCAGCTGGGCTATATGGCCAAGCGTGAGGCGCTACGTCTGGCCGAGCTTTCGGGCAACGCCAAGCTTGCAGGCAGCATTGGCGAGCAACTGCGCCGCCTGCCCGAGAGCTTTAAACCCAAAGAGGGCACCACCCTTGGCAGCCTTACCGATACGATACAAAGCGGGATTGATACTATTATGACCCGCACCCAGCAGGTGAGCGTTTCGGGCGGTCAGGTCGGCCAGAGTGTGGATAGCAAACTTGGCAGCTCGATGGCGCAAAACCCCACTGCCGGAACTAGCAAACAAGCGGGTGTAGATAATGCCGCCAAACGTAACCAGCAGGCCTTAATTGGTGACCAGCAGGCCGCCATGCAACAGGCCAATAAACTGAACGCCCAGTTGGCAGCGCAAGCGCGCAGCCAGCAAGCGCAGCAGCCGCAAGGGCAAGGCCAACCCGCGGCCGCGGCTAAGCCGCCGCAAGCAGCGCCACGCACCACCAGCACGGTGGGCAGGCAGGCCGTGGGCAACGTGCGCCCGCGCCAAACCACCGCCCCCACTGTTACCACCACCGCGCCCGCCCCCGCGCCGATGACACCGGCACAAGCACAAGCCGCCCAGCGCAGCGCGACCAGTATTGCGCTTGCCAACGCCGCCCGCGAGCGTGCCGAGCAGGAACGTGCCCAACAGGAAATGCAACGCCAGCAACAGCTGCTCAATCAACAACGGGCGAATGATTTGGCCAAAGCGAAAGCCGCCATCAATAAACTTGATCCCGCCATGCTCAAGGGGATGCAGACTGCGACCAGCACACAAGGGCTCGTGGGCGCGCCCATCACCGGTGGGCGCAAAATCGACCCCAAATCCGTCCAAGCCAGCATGAATAAAGCAGCTCCAACTGGCAGCAAGCCCCTTTCGCCAGAAGAGCAGTTGCGTCAGCAACAGGCCCTGCAGGCACAACAGCCTACCTCGCCCACCCGTGGTGGCGGACGCGGCGTTTAGTTTTCATTAAAATTACTATGCCGCTTTAACATTAAAATTTCCGAACCCTCCCTATCGTCATTGCGAGGCGCTCTTGGAGCGCCGCGGCAATCCATCTTTCTTTTTGTGGCCAAGGTGGATTGCTTCGCTAAGCGCTCGCAATGACAATAGCGTAAATTCTTGCGTTCATTGACTATATTTAGCTATGCGCGCGCGCATCCGGGTTCAGCACGCCATTGACTGGGCGCTTTGGCCCGCACGGGCTGTCATCAAGCCCAACGCAGGGGCTTTTCAGCACCTCGGGGCGATCCGAGGAGCAGGCCGAAAGCAGCGTGGCCGCCGCCATCGCGCTAACAACGATTAATGATGTGCGCAGTATTTTCATACCACCAGCATTACGCCAAGCCACAGGCGAAATCAAGCCCGCCACCACGGCTATCCCCACAAGGCGGAAGCGCCCTAAGTGTTAGGTGGCCGCGAAGCCCCAGGCGCTGGTGAAGGGGCCGGAGCTGGTGCCGGGGCTGCTGGCGGTGCGGCTGGTGGTGCGGCTGGTGGCGTTGCTCCTCCTGGCCGTGGCGTAGGTGGCGGCGCTGGCGGTTGTCCCCCTTGTGGTCGGTTCGCAGGCGCTGTTGCTTGCTGTTCACTGGCCAGCCCGCGTATCTCTCCGCGTGCCTGCTGGTCGATATTGAGGAAGCTATTGGAGATTTCAGCGGCGATCTGGCTCGTCACGTCAGCAAATTTGCCTGCCACGAACACCAGAATCAGGAAGCTTAAAATATCCACCACATTGATGGGGAAGGGTTTGCATGGCGAGCCATCTTTTTCCTTGCCACCGTTCAAGCGGCAGGAGACACGCCCAGTCCAATCATCTTGATCCACGTTAGCAAAATTGCCATCCTTATCTTTGAACTTCCAGAACGACACTTTATTGGGCGAGCCCTGCACGCCTTTATAGGACACCCAGCATAGCTCATTGCCGCCCATCATGTTCGACGTCGCCGAGATGAGCATGACAAGGAAGAATGAGATGAAGGTGAAATACAGAATCGGCCGCAGCGAGAGCAGCACCAGAATATTGAGCCAGCCGCTGAAGAGCTGTTTGGTCTTATCGAACAGCAAGAACACAATAAAGAGCGGCGCCACCCCAAGCATCAGCGAGCGCATCACGAAGCTGATGGCATAGAGCCGCAACCCACTGATGAGCATCTTGAGAAGGCCATAAAAGCCGAACGCAAGCAAGCCGCCCATGGATATGCCGTAAGGGCCACTATTGAAGATCGACCCCATGATGGCGATAATCATGTCGGGGCTGAGGACTATTTTTGCCAAGCCATCGAGCACCACGAAGGGCTGGTTGGCGGTTGCCGCAACGCCCGTGCCAATTTCCATCACCTTGCCAATCAGCTCATCGGTGCCGTCATTAAAGAATTTCACCGCATAATCGCTAAAGAATTGCCAGCCCGTGGGCGAAATGAGGGTGAGGATGATGCCGACTTTCGCGAGGCGAATCAGCACCTGCCCGAAGCTGGCCTGCACCACACCAATTAAAAAGCCGACACCAAAAATCACGATCATCAGGGTAATGGCTGCACCCACCGCCGCCTTATAAGCACCACTGTTGGTGAAGGCTTGATAGAGGTTCTGTGTTGCCCCGTTCACCACATCCTTGATGTAATCGGTGATGTTGGTCAGCAACCCTGGGGTATTCGATTTTGCATCTGCAACAAGGTCGGCAAAGCCGGTGCAGGTTTCAGGCCCTGACGCAGCTTGCGCTGCGGCCATCTGTGGCATAGCAAGAAGCCCCGCGAGCAACAATGCGCCCACAAGCATGGCGGCATACTGATAGCGCTGATTCATAATCATCCTCATTCGCATTCTATTCTTCTTTCCGCTTGATAACTTCGATGATGCCGTCTTTGGCTTTCCCGATATCTGAAGGTAAGTCCTTCAAAAACTCTGCACCACTCTTAGGTCGAAGCGAACCATCTTCATTTTCGCCGCTGAATGCCGCGACGGATTTCTCGTAAATCTCCTTGGTGCGCTGCTGAATCTTGGTTCCATCGCCCACCACCGCCTCGAGCGCGGAGGACGCACTGCGCTTACCAACAATCTGGTAAATGAGCGTCGGCAGTGCCTGCAACCCCTCTTGAATCAGATAGGCGATGATGAACAGGCTTAGTAACTGCTCAATGATTTTACGGAACGCCTCGCGGCGATCCGCGTCGGCATTCGGCCCACTCGCGGGGATGAAGCCTTTGATTTTTTTGTCATCCAGCGGCGTGAAGGTAAGCGGGCCACACGGTTTGTTAGCACCAGTTAAGGTTGGCATGATTGTATCTTTTAAGAAGGGGATACCAAATGTTTTCTTCAAATCGGCATCGGATGGATTGTTGTTATCAAAGCGCAGCGCATAGGGGTTGTTGGTCACGGTGGCACCGCAGGCCGGTTTCGCAGGCTGCAACGCCTCCTTGATATTTTCGTATTTAAACAGTGTCTGAATCGGCGCGTTTTCATTAAACAGCACCTTATCGTACAATATCATCGAGAACATCGAGTAGGCGGTGATGATGATGGGCGTTAGGAACGCGGCAAGTATGATTCGCCAGGTGGAATCAAAATAGGCGGTGGTGACCTTCAGGAAGGCAAGCGGCAGCAATAAGGGGCTGAGTATCAGCATGAGGCAGATGGTCAGGTAGCTCGTCACGAACCCAAGCGCCGTGCGCACGACCATCATGAAAATGGTGAATAAGGTGCCCAGCATGCCAAGGAAAATCGTCACCCCCCAGGCACCGCTGAAGAAGAAGCCGGTCATCATCCCAAAAAAGCTCGAGACCAGCAACATGTTGGTGGTGGACTGTCCCGTATTAGGGTCGGTGCCGGTGGTGAAGCCCCACAGCTTGCTCATCACGCAGTCCATCATCGCCCATACTTTGGGTGTGTTGGGGCCCGCAAACTTGTCGATTTCGCAGGTCACATTCGTGGTCGAGATGGCACCAGCAACAATCTTCTGCGATTCGTTCATGATGTCATAGACGGCAGGGATTAACTTACCACCACCAGCGCTACCATCATAGGCCTGCGTGTTACCCAGATCATTGAGGATAATCGCAATGATGGCAATTTTGACGAGCAGCAAAAATCCCTGTTTATGGATCTGCGGTTCCTGCGACAGCATGCGCACGCCAAACAGCACCACCACCAGTAACAGGAACGTGTAAAGCAACGGACGCAGCGTATCGACCATTTCGGCAGCAAAATCTATGGTCGCGCTTTCAATGGTACTGATCATGCACGGCACAATCTTACCCAGAAGCTTACCGCCTTGCACTTCCGGTATATTCTCGCACGATCCAATCGTCGTCTCTAAAACTGCCTTGGAAGGGCTCCCCTCAGGAGCCTCCGAGGGCGCTGCTTGTGCGTAAGCCTCCATTGGCATAATCGCGGCCACGCTGAAGCATAGCAGCAGCATCGCCAGCACCCGCAAAATTGAACTGCGAAGAGGCTTATGCATCAGCCACCTGCCTTGGGTTTGATGCTGCTACCCAACTTACCAATCGCTTCACCAATTTTACTCGAGAAGCTGTTTTTCTGATTACTCCCCTGAACCCCACTGAACAGGCTGTTCAAATCTGCCGATTGGAGCGCATCGCCCACCAGATCGCTGATGATACGTGGCACAACGGCAAGCAGGCCATTGAGCACAAACACCACCATCACGCAGAAAAACACCGATGCAATCACCTGCCGCGCAATTTGTTTTCCGGCGGCCTGCTCTGGGGTCTCGTTTTGCTTCGGCGTTGCATTTGTTACCGCTGGTGTGCGTGCAGCCGCCAGTCGCTCCCAGTCGATCGATTTCATGGTGACACGAATATTATACTGAGCGTCGCAGAATTGCTTCAACGGGTTATTAGCGCCACCCTGCTTTTCCGCGGCATCAAGGTTTGATTTAGTACATTTACTGTAGGCAAGATTATCGGTAATACCGCCCAAATCCCTTGACTCAATAGGTATCTTAGCATCCGCATCCGCAAAACGCGGCGTTGAGGTTACCGCCGCCAGATTACGATCTTTTTGACCGATAATGGGCAGGCAATCCTTTGATGGTGTACAGTCCTTAGCCGCCTCCGCTCCCGCGGCGGTGCGATTCACGGTGAGGTATTTATTCAAACTGAACGGCGCAGTGCGCGAGGCATCGCCCGCGATTTGATATACGATGGAGTAATTGCCGCTGAACGCCGCAAGATCCACCGCCGTGAGGGAGAAAATAATAAATACCAGCATGATGACGGGCTGCATGGCAAAGCCGATGAACATCTTCGCCCATTTATCGAAATACTGCTTGGTCTCTTTGAACAGAATCATCGGCAGGAAGAGTGGTGAGAGAATCACCAGCAGCGCAACCCCCATATAGCCCGCGATATACACAAAAAACGCGCGCACGATGAGCGATAATAGCCCGAACACAAAAAAGAAGCCGACGACCGCGAGAAGCCCCCCCGTCACCGAACTTTGCATGCTACTGAAGAAAAAGAACAGCAATCCGCGCGCGGGCCCGTCACCTTGCGTTTCATCTTTTGTATCGGCATAGGTTTTATTGAACCACTCGCCCGAACCCAAGGGCGCCGCATTGCCTGAAGCAGGCAGTATCTTTATGCCGATGACCGAATCAATCAGGCAATCAATGCCAAGCCATGGCGTAATGACTGGCCGTGGGTTGCTGCCTGTTGGCAGGCTACCATTCGAGGCTGCTTGCGCCGCCACCATCGCCTGCATGCAGACACTTTGGTTATAATCCGAGCCGGCATTATCCGCAGAGCCACTAGGTGGCGAATAACTGATGACAGCCGCCGATGCACCGTCCATCGCACCGATGATTGTACGAAACATAAACGGGCTACTGGTAACAAAATAGACCACCGCCGCAATTTTTAGCAGCAACACAAACGTGTCGCGCCCCACTTTCTCAACGAGGCCATAGCTGATCATCACCCCGTAAATCACAATCGCTAGCGTCAGCACTCCGCCAATGGCGCGTT
>CAZOFC010000069.1:0-10247 GCA_964578965.1 uncultured Azospirillum sp. | reverse complement strand
GCAGGCGCCGCACCCGCCGCCGCCCTTGATGATGCGGGTATCGACGACGCGCTGATGGAGGCCATGCAAACCCTGACTGTGAAAGAAGCTGTGGCACATGTGGCCAAAACCGCAGGCCGTGCCAAGCGCGAAGTGTATGCCCGCGCCTTGGCCTTAAAAGGTGACGCGTGATTAGCAACCGCAGGCGCAATCACCAGCGCGGCATTCTTGCCGAATACCTGGCCTGTGCTTTCCTTATGCTCAAAGGCTATCGCCTTGTAGCCATGCGTTATAAAACCCCCGTCGGCGAGGTCGATCTCATCATGCGGCGCGGGGCCACCCTTGCTATCATCGAGGTGAAAGCACGCGCCGACCATGCAGCCGCAGCCACCGCGATTCATGCGCACAACCAATCGCGTGTGATACGTGCATCACAGTATTTCCTCGTCAGCCATCCGGAATATGCATCCATGCAGGTTCGATTCGACGCGGTGCTCGTCGCATGGTATAGATTCCCGCGGCATTATACCCACGCCTTTACCGGCTAATCATTGGAGTTCCCTATGCGTTTTCGTTTTCTGGCCCCGATACTGGCATCCTTGCTGCTTAGCGGCTGCGCGGCGGCGGTTGTTTCGGCGGGCACCAACGCCGGCGTCGCGGTGGCCCAGAACCGCTCGATCGGCCGCACGGTCGATGACAACATCATCTATGCCGATCTGACCGCGCAGTTTGTTGAAGCCGAGGAGAACGACCTGCTCACCCATGTAACGTTCAATGTACGCTTTGCCCGCGTCATGCTCACCGGTACCGTCAAGAACGACGCCCAATCGCAGCGTGCACAGGCCCTGGCCTGGAAAGCCAAAGGCGTGAATGAGGTGATCAATGAATTGATCGTCGATCCCAATGCCAACTTCTTCGACAAAGCGAATGACTCCCTCATCAAACGCAACCTCGAGGCCCGTTTTCTCATCACCAAGGGCGTCTGGGTCATCAACTACTCGATCGATGTGCAGAATGGCATCGCCTACCTCATCGGCCGGGTGAAGGATAAGGCCGAGCTCGACCGCGCACTCAACGTGGCGCGCACCACCAAAGGTATCAAGCGCGTGGTCAGCCATCTGCAAATCAACGCAGATGTGGATCGCCCATCCCAAAGCGATACGAGCAGCCAAACCGGGTCAACCCCATCGGATTATGGTCAGCCATCTTCTCCGGTGGTGAGCTCAGGCAGCGCCCCCGCGAGCAGCAGCAGTGGTGGCAGCGATGTCTATACCGGCCCGGTCTATGGCAGCGGCTCCATCACGAGCAGCCCGAACTAGGAGGGGCCCTATAACCACCCCCCACATGAGAAACGCGATGTGTAAAATCACCAAAAAGAGCAAGAAGTTTTTCGGGCAGCGTAGCGGTACTACGAGTACGAAAAATTTCGCCGCTATTTTTGATGATTTTCAATCGCCCTGCGGGTTGCGGCAGAAACGGTGCTCTACTACGTTAAAACCCTTGAAAATAGTACCACTATTCCCTGCGGGTTTCGCCTTGCATAGCACCGTTTTTGCTAAGCAACGTTTCCATGTGGGAGGTGGTTATAGGGCCCTTGCATGAAGATCGCCGTTCAGCTTGATCACCCCTCGCGGCTGAACCCCGCAGGCGACACCAGTTTCATGCTCATCGAAGAAGCACAGACGCGGGGGCATCTCGTCTATTTTTATGAAGCGCCGCAGTTAAGCTGGGTCAATGGCGATCTGCGCGCACCGCTCGCCCCCATCCGTATCGACATGAAAACACAGCCGGTCTGGACACTCGGGGAAGCAACAGAAACCTCCCTGTTTGATATGGATGTGGTGCTCATGCGCCAGGACCCACCGTTCGATATGGCCTATATCACCGCAACCCATCTGCTCGAGCGGTTGGCGCCCAAGGTCAAGGTCTGGAACAATCCGGCCGCGGTGCGCAATGCCCCAGAAAAATTATCCATTCTGGGCTTAGCGCAGTTCATGCCGCCGACCCTCATCAGCCGCGACCTCAGTGCCATCACCGCCTTTGCCTCACAGCATGAGGCCATCGTCGCCAAACCGCTTTATGGCTATGGTGGGCGCAGCGTGTTCAAATTGAATCGTGGCGATAGCAACCTTGAAACCCTACTCGAACATTGGTGCGAAACCTCGCGCGAGCCCTTGATGTGGCAGGAATTTCGCCCCGAGGTGAGCGATGCCGATAAGCGCGTGCTCTTCATCAACGGCACCGTCGAGGCAGTGTTCGGCCGTGTGCCGCAAACCGGCTCCATCCGCGCCAATATGCGTGTGGGCGGGGCACCCGTCATCACTGAATTAACCCCGCGTCAGCAGGAAATTTGCGCGGCCATCTCCCCGTTCCTAAAAACCCAAGGCCTGATGCTTGCTGGCATCGACCTCATCGGTGATTACCTGACTGAAATCAACGTCACGTCACCCACGGGCTTGCGCGCCGCCGAGCGCTTGTATGGGGTGAATTTAGCTAAAGTGTTTTGGGATAGGCTAGAATTGATTTAAGCGCTTCGCGCGACTGACGAGGGCCCTTTGCCCTCGAGCTCCCACCCTTCGGGTTCGCGCTAGACGCGCTACACACAAATAATCCCGGATGCTTGAGTAATCGGCGCGTAGCGTAAGCGAGCCGCGTGCGGAGGGGGTAAGGAGCAAAGCGACATAGGGGGTGATACCCCCTTCAGTAAACACATCTTACAGTGCAATGCACAATGCTTTTTTCTTTCCCTTCATGCGTAAGTTGCTATGGAGCAGGAAGGAATAACAAGAGGATGGTTATGACGACGAATTACGCCGCACAGCATAAAAAACTTTCCCGTGCGATCATGAGCGCCTTGCCCACCAGCGCCAGCAAAAAAACCCGCGAATTTGTCGAGCAGTTTTACACCCTCACCACCGTCCCTGATCTTGAATCCTTGGCGCCTGCCCGCGCAGCGGCCATTGCGCTGTCTTGCGAAAAATTTTACACCCAGCGCACCACGCCAGAGCCAAAAATCGAGATTCAGTCAACCACCATCAATGATGCTGGTCGCGCCCGTGCCCGCACCGAAATACGCGTGCTCAACGACGACATGCCTTTCCTCGTTGATTCGCTTTCCGCGCTGTTTTCGGGCTTGGGCTTCACCACCCACCGCATCCTTCACCCTATTTTAACCACCACGCGCGACGCTAAAGGCCTGCGCGCCACACCCGGCAAAACCAGCGCGCGTGAGTCCCTGATTTATGCCGAGCTTTCCGGCCTGCCGCCGCGCCTCACCGTGGGCGTACTTGAGGGCATGATTCAAACCGTGCTGCGCCATGTGGCCATCGCGGTGCGCGACTGGGCAAGCATGCGTGCTACCGTCATGGCGCTTGCCGAACACATTACCGCCACCCCGGCGGGTGCACATGCGGCCGAAGTGCAGGAAATACGCGATTTGCTGCAATGGCTCGCGAGCAACCATTTCGTCTTCCTGGGCGTCGCGGAATATACGCTCAAGGGCAAAAAACTCGTCTGCGAGGATAAAACAGCACTTGGCATTTACCGCCTGCCCGCCAGCGATACACCCGCCATCGAGCGTGGCCACGAACCCACCACCACCGAGCGCTTGAGCGTGCTTAAGGCCACCGAGGCCTCACTCGTGCATCGCCCGGCACCGATGGATTATATCGTCCTCAAACGCTTCGACAGCAAGGGCAACTATATCGGCGAAACGCGCATGCTCGGGCTGTTCACCAGCACCGTCTATTACCGCGAAACGCAGAACATTCCGTTCATTCGCCGCAAGGCCGCGCAAGTGCTCGAACGCGCGGGCTTCGACCCCCATGGTCACTCGGGCAAAACGCTCAAAACGATTCTCGAATTCATGCCGCGCGACGAATTATTCCAGATGGATAGCGATCAGCTATTCCAAACCGCAATGGGCATTGTCTCGCTCGAGGCCAAGCCGCAGGTAAAACTCTTCCTGCGCCACGACCCCTTCGCCCGTTTCGTCAGCAGCATGATCTACGTCCCGCGTGAGCGCTTCTCTTCCGACCTGCGCGGCGACATCATCCGTATCATCGAGCAGGCCTGTGGCGGGCGCACCACCAGCTTCTACACCCAGCTGACCGATTCGCCGCTCGCGCGCCTGCATATCCTCACCGAAACCAGCCCCACCCATGCCCATCAGGTTGACGTGGCCGCGCTTGAGCGCCAGATCAGCCTGCGCACCAATGTCTGGGCCGACGGCCTGCGCGAAGCGATGGAGCTTGCCGCACGCGACGCCGCAAGCGAAGCCATTGCCGCCCGCTTCGCCGATGCCTTCCCGCCTGCCTACATCAACAGCTATTCGGCAAGCACCGCCGTGCGCGATATTACCCATGTCGAGACCTGCCTGAACGGCGACGGCATTGCCCTTGAGCTCTTCCGCGCCGAAGGTGCCCCTGCCAACCAGCTACAACTCAAATGCTTCACGCGCGATCTGAACGCCGAGCTTTCCGCCATCATCCCGCTGCTTGAGCATATGGGCTGCACGGTAGTCAACGCCACGCCGTATGTCATCACCCCACTCGCCCCGCTGATGCCTGTGCTGCTGCGCAACTTCACCTTGCGTATCCATGGCATCGAGCAGCTCGCGCTTGATACTGAGCGCGCCCGCATCGAGGACGCGATTCTCGCCATCTGGCGTGGGCAGGTGGATAACGACGCACTCAATGCACTCGTCTTCACCGCCAATCTTTCCGCGCGCGATGTCAGTATCCTTCGCGCCTATAGCCGCTATTTACAGCAGCTAAACTTCCCCTACAGCCAGCAACTTATCGCGAGCGCCCTTAACACCCATGCTGGCCTTGCACGCACGCTGGTGGCGCTGTTCCATGCGCGGTTTGACCCAAGCATCAAAGCCCGCGACGCCAAAATGGCCACCCTTGCCGCCGAGCTTGAGGCCGGGCTTGAGGTCGTTACCAACCTTGGGGAAGACCGCATCATCCGCCGCATCAAGGCACTGATCGATGCGAGCCTACGCACCAATTTTTACCAGCGCGAGGCGGGCGAGCCGAAAGCGTATCTTTCCATCAAGTTCCGCTCGAACCTCATTCCCGAAATGCCGCTACCGGTGCCCTATGCCGAAATTTTTGTGACCAGTATGCGCGTCGAGGGCATTCACCTGCGCGGTGGCGCAGTGGCGCGTGGGGGCCTGCGGTGGAGCGACCGGCCCGAAGATTTCCGCACCGAAGTGCTCGGCCTCGTCAAAGCGCAAATGGTCAAAAACGCGGTCATCGTCCCGCAAGGTGCCAAGGGCGGGTTCATCCTGCGCAAAGCCCCTGCCGAGCGCGATGCACTGCAAGCCGAAGGCGTTGCCTGCTACAAACTCTTCCTGCGCGGCCTGCTCGATGTGACCGATAACATCGTGAACGGCAAACTGGTGCCGCCCACCAATGTCGTCCGCCATGATGACGATGACCCGTATTTGGTGGTCGCGGCGGATAAAGGCACCGCCACCTTCTCCGATACCGCAAACGCCATCTCCGCCGAGTATGGCTTCTGGCTTGGTGATGCCTTCGCCTCGGGCGGCTCAGTGGGCTATGACCACAAGGCAATGGCCATCACCGCGCGGGGTGGGTGGGTCGCCGTCGAGCGCCATTTCCGCGAAATGGGCAAGGATATTAGAAAAGAAACCTTCACCGCGATTGGTATCGGCGACATGTCGGGCGACGTGTTCGGCAATGGTGCCCTGCTCAGCAAAAACATGCAGCTGGTGGCGGCCTTCAATCACCGCCATATCTTCATCGACCCGACACCCGATACGGCCAAAACATACGCCGAGCGCGAGCGGCTATTCAAGCTGCCCCGCTCGGGTTGGAACGATTATAACCTGAAGCTCATCAGCAAAGGCGGCGGCGTGTTCGAGCGCTCGGCGAAGTCCATCACCCTCACTGCTGAAATGCGCACCGTCTTGGCCACCGACGTGAAATCCGCCACCCCTGATGAGCTGATTCGCCTCATCCTCAAGGCACCCGTCGAGCTGCTATGGAATGGCGGCATTGGTACCTACGTGAAATCCGCAAGCGAAACGCACGAACAAGTGGGCGACCGCGCTAACAACGCCGTGCGCATCGATGGCAACGAGCTTCGCTGCGCCATTGTCGGCGAGGGTGGCAACCTTGGCTTCACCCAGCGCGGGCGCATTGAATATGCCCGCAAAGGCGGGCGCATCAACACGGATGCGATCGATAACTCCGGCGGGGTCGATTGCTCCGACCACGAGGTGAACATCAAGATTGCACTTGGGGCAGCCGTTGCCGCCAAACGCATGACCCTCAAAGCGCGCGACGCCCTGCTCAAGAAAATGACGGATGATGTCGCCGATCTCGTGCTCGTCGATAACCGTTTGCAAACTCAGGCCATCACCATTGCGCAAGGCCAAGGCGTCAGCTTGCTTGAACCTGCCAGCCAATTGATGACCCAGCTTGAGGGTGAAGGGTTCCTCAACCGCGCCGTCGAATTCTTGCCCGACAGCAAGCAACTGGCCGAGTTGCGCAGCACCAAACAAGGCCTCACGCGCCCTGAAATTGCCGTGCTGCTTGCCTATGCGAAAATGGCTTTTTATCGCGACCTTGTAGAATCGACCCTGCTCGATGCGCCGTATTTCGAGGCGGATCTGCTGCGCTACTTCCCCAAAGTCATGCAAAAAGAACAGGCGCGCGAGATCAAATCGCACCGCCTGCGCCGCGAAATCGTTGCCACCATGATCACCAACTCCATCGTCAATCGCACTGGCTTTGCCATGGCCTCCTCGCTCATGCGCGCCACGGGCTTGCCCGCCGCGGTGGTGGCACAAGCCTACATCGCCACGCGCGATGCCTTTGGCCTGCGTGACCTATGGAAGAGCATCGAGGCGCTCGATGGGGTCGTGGCCGCAAGCGTCCAGTCGCAACTCTATGTGCAGGTCAATCAATTCATCGAGCATAGCTGCCGCTGGTTCCTGCAGCATGTGCAACAGCCCATGCGTATGGATGAGGTCATGGCACGTTATGCCCCCGCCATCGCCCAGATTGAATCGGGCCTGAGCGCCATGATGAGCGACAGCGCCGCCAAAGCCTTCGAGCAAACCCATGAGCGGCTGATGGAACTGAAGGTGCCAGCACCGCTTGCCCGCCGCATGGCCATGCTCGAGGTGATGACCGCCGCCTGCGATATCGCCGATGCAGCGCGCACCAGCAAGCTGCCACTCACCACTGTCGGGCGCGTGTATTTCGAGCTTGGCGCAGTGCTCAAACTCGGTTGGTTGCGCCAAGCCGCCAACGATCTTCCGGCCGAGAATTACTGGCAGCAACTCGCCATTAAATCGCTCGCGGTCGAGTTTTATCAGGCGCAACGCCGCCTCACCTTCGCGATTCTCGCGCAGTACGGGAAGCATAAAAACGCGAGCGACGCATGGCTCTCGGCCAATCAAAGCGCCATCACGCGTTATGATGCGTTCATTGCCGATTTGCGTGCCCAAGCCACGTTCGACTACCCCATGCTGATTGTGGCCCTGCGTCAGGTACAGGCGATTACGAGCGTTTAGTCGTTGATGGAAGGGGGTATCACCCCCTACGTCACTTCGCTCCTTACCCCCTTTCGAGCAAAGCTCGGCTCGCCATGGAAGGCTACGCAACGCCTAAACAGCTCTCGTACTTGGCATCGCGTAGGCTACGCCGAGCCGCGTGCGGCTGGGGTCAGCGCAAAGCGCGTAGGGGCCAAAGAGGCCCCTTCAATAAAAATACTACACACATGACAATCACCGCAAAGGGCGCTAGGTTTGCGCCCATGATTACGAGCTACATCCTTATTCTGTGTCTCTCGACGTGGCTGTTCGTGGCCGGGCTTGCCTTTGCCTCCACGCGTCTGGCCAAGCTGCTTGGGCCTAGCGCGCGCCTCTCGCCCACCTTGTGCATCGTGCTGCCAATCCTTGCATTTCTGGTCGTTGTTGCAGCCAGCCCAGCCATGCTGGTGGGCGCCACCATGCTGTTGCTCGCACATACCATAGTGGGTGATCATGCACGCCTGCTCGTGCGTGTTGGCGTTCCTGCCTTCGCCGCATTCTTGGCGGCATCGAGCCTGCATGCCCCGGAGATTGCTAACGTGCCACCCGTGGCCCTTATCGGCGCCTCAGCCGCATTGCTCATGGGCATGGCCTTCGCGGCCAATTATCAACCTGCAACCATCGCCACCACCAGCATCGCCAGCCTTGCCGCATTGCTGCCATTGCTCGTTGCACCCTTCCTGCATGCGCCCGCCTATATCGCGCTCGATATTGCGTTAATCGCAAGCGGCCTGCTCGCGGGGGTGATGACCTTGTCGCATACCCTGCCCTTTGCCGCTGCGCGCGCACCACTTGCCCTCATCACCGGCTGGCTGATATTCACTGCCGCCTTCGCCGGGGCGTGGGTTCCTGCCCTGCTCAGTGGGCTGATATTTACTGGCACCATCGCCTATGGTTTCTTGCGTGAACCCACTGCCACGGGGCATTATGCGCTATAGGATC
This sequence comes from uncultured Azospirillum sp., assembly GCA_964578965.1. Taxonomy (GTDB): domain Bacteria; phylum Pseudomonadota; class Alphaproteobacteria; order Rickettsiales; family UBA3002; genus QFOX01. The sequence goes on along the minus strand of CAZOFC010000069.1, from coordinate 1,759 downwards.
TCGCAGAATTTTCTCGCCGTATTGCATGACGCGCTGATGGCGAGCACTAGCTTCGCCCTCGCACTCTATCTGCGTCTGGGCAGCCGCACCCTCGCCTACACCGAGCACTATCTCGTTGAAGGCTGCATGGTCTTCAGCATCATCCTGCTCATCACCTTGCTCTATTACCGCGCCTACCGCCATGTCTGGCGCTTCACCGCACTGAGCGATCTGGTCACCCTCGCCAAGGCGGGTAGCCTCTCGCTTGCGCTGTTTTATCTGGGCATGTTTGTCTTCACCCGCCTTGAGGGCCTCCCCCGCTCGGTGCCCTTCATTCACTGGATGACGCTGATGCTCTGCCTGATGAGCGGGCGCGTGCTGTGGCGCTTAGCGCATGACCGCGCCCTGATCGACCGCCTGATGGGCCGTGGCGGCAACCGCATGGCGGTGCTTCTCGTTGGCGCCACCCCACAGGCCGAGATGTTCATCCGCGAATCCGAGCGTTCGATCGATTTTCCCTACCGCCCGGTGGGCTTAATCGATGACGATCGCCGCAAGCATGGGCGCGAAATTCACCGCGTGCGCGTCTATGGCGATTTCGCGGAAATGGGCTACATCATCAAAAAGCTGGCGCGCAAAGGCAAAGCCGTCGAGCGCATCATCATCACCGAGCCCGCTATCGACAGCAAGGCTTACAAAGACCTCATGGCTATTGCCGAGGCCCACGACCTGACCCTCGCTCGCCTGCCCTCGCTCACGGAACTCAAGGCCGGTGACCGCGTCTATGATGTGCGCCCCGTCGCGGTCGAGGATATTTTGGGCCGCGCCCAAGCCAAGCTCGATCGCCCCGCCATGCGCGAATTTGTGCACGGCAAGCGGGTGCTTGTCACGGGGGCTGGCGGTTCCATCGGCAGTGAGTTGGTGCGCCAGATCGTAAGCTTCGGCCCCACCGAAATCGCCCTGTTCGACATCAGCGAATACCAGCTCTATCTCATCGATCAGGAGATTGCCGAGCTTGCGCCCACCCTCACCCGCCACGCCATCATCGGCGATGTGCGCGATGCGGCGCATCTGGGGCAGGTGTTCACCCGCTTCATGCCCGAGCTCGTGTTCCATGCCGCTGCCATCAAGCATGTGCCGCTCTCGGAAAGTAATCCCGACCAAGCCGTGCTCACTAATATTTTAGGCAGCAAGAATGTCGCGGATGCCTCTGTCGCCCACAAGGTCACGGCCATGGTGCAAATCTCGACCGATAAGGCTGTGAACCCCCTGAGCGTGATGGGTGCAAGCAAACGCGCTGCCGAAATTTACGGCCAAATGCTGGCGCAGGATGGCGCGCCCACGCGCTTCATCACTGTGCGTTTTGGCAATGTGCTCAACTCGGCAGGCTCGGTCGTCCCACTCTTTCAAAAGCAAATCGCGCGCGGTGGGCCTGTCACCGTCACGCACAAGGATATGGTGCGCTATTTCATGAGCATTGCCGAAGCCGTGCAGCTAGTGCTGCAAGCGGCGGTGCTCGGTGTCGCATATGCGGATAAAGCGCCCATTTTCGTGCTCGATATGGGCGAGCCCGTACGCATCGAGGATTTGGCCTGCCAGATGATTCGCCTGGCCGGACTTCGCCCCTATGAGGATATTGCGATTCATTTCACCGGCCTACGCCCGGGTGAAAAACTGTTCGAAGAACTGTTCCATGACGCCGAGAATTTGATGGAAACGACCCATGCCTCGATCCGCCTCGCCCGCGCGCGCAGCATGGATCGCCTCTCCATGCTCGCAG
>CAZOFC010000068.1:0-10343 GCA_964578965.1 uncultured Azospirillum sp. | reverse complement strand
CGGTGCGTTCGGCGAACTGCCTGAAGAACGACAACATCGTGTATATCGGCGATCTCGTACAAAAATCGGAAAGCGAAATGCTGAAAACGCCAAACTTTGGTAGGAAGTCGCTCAACGAAATCAAGGAAGTGCTGAACAACATGGGCTTACGCTTTGGTATGGAAGTGGTCGGTTGGCCGCCAGAAAATATCGAAGAGCTGGCACGCAAATTTGAAGATCCGTACTGAGTCTAGAAACTACCGTCATCCCCGCGTAGGCGGGGATCTCTGTCGCAACGCTCGCGTCTGTTGATAGAGAGATTCCCGCCTTCGCGGGAATGACAAACGAAAGAATGAATGGAGAAGTAACATGAGACACCAACTAGGCGGCCGCAAGCTCAACCGTACCTCATCGCACCGTAAGGCGATGTTTGCGAACATGGCGTGCGCGCTGATTAAACACGAACAAATTTTCACGACCTTGCCCAAGGCGAAAGACCTTCGCCCCATCGTCGAGAAGCTGATCACCGCGGGTAAGGCGGGCGATCTGGCTGCGCGCCGTTTGCTCATCTCGCGTCTGCGTGATGCGGGTATGGCCGATAAAGTCATCAGCGTGTTAGCAAAGCGCTATGAGTCACGTCCGGGTGGGTACATCCGCGTGCTCAAAGCAGGCTTCCGTTACGGCGATGCGACCCCGATGGCGATCATCGAGTTCGTTGATCGCGACGAAAGCGCGCGTGGCCAAGATTCGGGCCCGGTTGAAGTGACCGGCGAAGAAGTTGCTGCGTAGTAGCGTTTGCGATAGCGGACCGTCTGCGTTGTCAGAACCTGTTTTGTAAATCCTCATGTAGCGCTGCTACACATCGGACTTTCAAAACAGAACCCTCCTAGCATTCGGCCCACTCTGTCAAACGCAGGATAGAAGAAATAAAAAGGCCACCTAACGGTGGCCTTTTTTGTTTTGAGCCGTTAGATTCGTTTTATGTCTCCACGCAAAAAAACTGCTCCACAATCGTCGCTCTTTCAAGAGGCGCTTGCTGCCCCGCTCGCCGAGCGCTTGCGTCCACAAACATTGGCTGAGGTGATTGGGCAGGAGCATCTCACGGGCGAGGGCGGGGCGCTTTCGCGCATGGTGCAGGCGCAAAAGCTGCAATCCATAATTTTGTGGGGACCGCCGGGCTGCGGCAAAACCACCATCGCGCGGCTTTTGGCAGATGCGGCGGGCTATGAGCTGCAACAAGTCTCGGCGGTGGCCTCGGGCATTGCGGATTTGAAAGCGCATTTTGAAGCCGCGCGTGAGCGGGCCATTATGGGCAAACGCACGGCATTGTTTGTGGATGAGATTCACCGCTTCAACCGCGCGCAGCAGGATGTGCTTCTGCCCGTGGTGGAGGATGGCACGCTGACGTTGATTGGTGCGACGACCGAGAACCCATCGTTCGAACTCAATTCAGCAGTGCTGTCGCGCGCGCGGGTGTTGGTGCTCAACCGCCTGTCGCCGGCCGCGCTTGAGCAAATGATTGCGCGTGCAGAAGCGCTGCAAGGCACGCCACTTCCCGTAACGCCTGAAGCGCGCGAAGCGCTGTTTGCCATGGCGGATGGCGATGGGCGCTATTTGCTGACGATGCTTGAGTTCATTTGGGATGCGGTAGGTGATGCGAGCACTGTCGCACCCTCTCCCCCTGCGGGAGAGGGTAGGGGTGAGGGGGCGTTGCATAGTAAGCAGACTAACCCACGCTCCCCCATCCAACCTTCCCCCGCAGGGGGGGAAGGCTTGTGTGCTGCACCGCTTGCAGCTGAACTCCTAACTCCTGAAGCGCTTGGCCAGCTCCTCCAACAGCGCCCGCCAGTCTATGACAAGGCGCAAGAGAGCCATTACAACCTTATTTCCGCCCTGCACAAAAGCCTGCGCGGCAGCGATGTGGATGCGGCACTCTATTGGTTTGCGCGCATGTTGGCGGGGGGCGAGGACCCACGCTATATTAATCGCCGCTTGGTACGTTTCGCGGTCGAGGATATTGGCATGGCCGACCCGCAGGCGCACCTTCAGGCGATTGCTGCAGCAGAGACCTATGAGCGCTTGGGCTCGCCAGAAGGCGAGCTAGCAATTGCGCAAGCGGTGATTTATTTGGCTACGGCGCCGAAATCGAACGCGCAATATGTGGCCTTCAAGGCCGCTAAACAAGCTGCCGCCCAACATGGCTCACTGATGCCGCCGAAACATATTTTAAATGCGCCGACAGCCATGATGAAAGAACTGGGCTATGGCGCGGGCTATGCCTATGACCATGATGCGCAAGATGGATTCTCTGGACAGAATTATTTCCCGGATGGCATGGCGCGGCAGCAGTTTTATCAGCCTGTAGAGCGTGGCTTCGAGCGCGATATTGCCAAACGGTTGGAGTATTGGGCAAAATTGCGCGCAAAACGCACGGCTGAGTAGTGTCATTAAACTTTCATGTCACAAGCTGTAATGATGTGTTATCGGTGAGATACGTAGTGCAGGAGTAACGTCATGCAGGCAAACCCATTTGATCGTGATGCGCGCGAACAACGCCTGGCTGATCTCGCCTTGGAGCATGATCATATCAATCACATGATTTCTGAGTTCCAATATGCATTGGAAGCGAGAGATCTTGCTCAAATCTGTATCAAACGGGAAATTCTGAAAGGCGCACTGCGTTCACATATGAAGGACTCTGACCTAAATGCATCCATACGGTTACTTGAAGCCATACAAAACAGCGCGGATAATACTCTAAATACAGGCATTAAGCGCTAGGCGATTACTTGCATAATGTAGGTGTAGTTGTTAATGACTAGTCATGAACATTGCTAGTGTCATGGGTGCATCTACAATAATGCTTATCGGCTTAGGTGGGGCGATTGGTGCGCTGTTGCGCTATGCGGCAGTGCAGCTTGCCACCCAGCTGCATGGAGGCACATTCCCCATTGGCACCATGCTCGTGAACATTCTTGGTTCACTCGTCATGGGGCTGCTCATGGGCCGTTATGTTGCAGCAGATTCCGAGGCGGCGCGGCTGTTTTTCATCACCGGCGTGCTTGGTGGCTTCACCACCTTCTCGGCGTTCAGCTGGGATGCGCTTGCGATGCTGCAGCGCGGGGCCTTGGGAACTGCAGCATTATATGTGGGTAGTAGTGTAATTCTTTCGCTGGTTGCGGTGGCAATCGGCTTTCAGTTGGGACGATAGCTTTTTATATTTTTGTCATTCCCGCGACTCGAAGCACAGCGTAGAGAGGCGAAGCAAAAAAATCATTAATTGTTTTGAGCCAACGCGGGAATCCATTACATTACCAATACACGATGGATGCCCATCAGTACGATGGATTCCGAGAAACGCGAGAATGACGCTATGGCGATGGAACGTAGAACCTATAAAGTCGATGCAATGGATGGCAACACGCGGCTGGACCGCTGGTGCCAGCGGATTTTGGGAGCAGCGCCGAATTCGGTGTATCAAAAAGCATTGCGCAGTGGCCGTATTCGCCTCAATGGCAAAAAATGCGAGGGTTCGGTGCGCGTGTTCGAGGGTATGGAAGTCGAGGTACGTGGCGATATCATCAGCCCCGAGAAGGTACAGGCCCCGCGCGAGAAACAGCCGATGAAGCTGACGCTTGAAATCGCGCAGGAGGCACAATCCTTTGTGCTGTTCAAGGATAAAGATATTATCGTCATCAACAAGCCTGCAGGCCTTGCCGTGCAAGGCGGCAGCAAGGTGGTGAAGCACCTTGATGGCATGTTGCCCGCGTTGCAGTTTGATGGTAAGCAGGTGCCGCGCCTTGTGCACCGGCTGGATAAGGATACGAGCGGCGTGATGCTGCTGGCGCGCCATTCAGCGGCAGCGGCAGAGTTACAGCGGGGCTTTGTGAACAAAACCATCCGCAAAACCTACCTTGCGCTGGTGGTGAATGTGCCCAACCCCTACACGGGCGAGATCGAATCGAACCTTGATAAGGTCGCACGTGGTGAGGATAGCCGGGAGATGGTGCGCAGCGTCGAGGAGGATGGTAAACGCGCGGTGACGCACTACCGCACACTTGAACATTTAGCGAAAAAAATGGCGCTGGTGGAGCTTGAGCCGATTACGGGCCGCACGCACCAATTGCGCGTGCACATGGCCGAGATGAAATGCCCGATGGTGGGGGATGGCAAATATGGCGGCGGTGCCGCCCATGTAAAGGGCGGTGTCGAGCTTTCAGGTAAACTACATTTGCAGGCATGGAAGATTTATCTGCCACCGATGTTCGGTAAGCCTGAGCGGGAATTTCAGGCACCGCTTGCACCGCATATGGCGCAAAGCCTTGCAGCGTTAGGCCTTAGCTTGCCAGAGTAAATCATGGTGAGCATGAGCAAAGCAAAAATCGAGAACAGGCCGCTGCCAAAACGCTTTTATACGTCGGCAGCGTGTGAGGCGGTTGAGGGCGGCTATGTGATCACCCTCGATGGCAAGCGCGTGCGCACGCCGCAGCAAAAATTGCTGCAGTGTACGTCGCAGCAATTAGCCGCAGCAATTGCTGCGGAATGGCAGGCACAAGGCGAACAGATTGATACCGACACAATGCCGCTGACGCGCTTGCTAAATATCGCGCTCGACCGCGTGGAACACGACCGCGATGCGTTACTTGCTGATATGACGAATTATGCGCAGACAGACCTGTTATGCTACCGCGCGCCAATGGAAGAGCATGCGCTTGCCTTGCCTTCGCTCAATCAAAAACTGCGCTTGCTACAGCTGCAGCATTTTGATCCGATTCTGGCATGGGCGGATGTGGTGTATGGCCTGACGTTTATGGTCACGGATGGCCTCATTCCGATTGCTCAGCCGCAAACGAGCATCGATAAAATTGCTGCGTTATTTGCTGCAGCAAATTCCCATGAGTTGGCGGCACTATCGCTCATCACTCCGATTCTTGGTTCGGCGCTGCTTACGCTTGCGCTGTGGAAAGGTCGCCTGAATGCCGAGGAAGCACTTGCCGCTGCGCATCTCGATGAAACGGTGCATGCCACCGCGTGGGGCGATGACCACGAGGTGGTCGAGAAATGGGCGGCAAAATGCCGTGATGTGAAGGCAGCGGCAGTGTTTTTGGCATCTCACGCGCATTAGCGTTTCTAATATGGTCATTTTTCGATAATTTTCTTGACAGATAACGCGCTGTATTTGTTGCAAAATGCTGCGTAAAAACGGGCTATGCACATTGTGAAAATTGGCGCTTTGCGTGGGGCCGTGAGCTATGCTACATGCGCTGTTCGATTGGTACTTATGCCCCGTCACGCTGAGCGTTGGGATGAATCATCCTCAAGCGTGAAATGCTTCGCTTCGCACACGACGAGCGCTACTGTACCGATGAAGATTAACTAACGCGAGAGGCTTCATGAACGCGGTCGCAATTGTAAAACAACTGGAACATAAACGTGAGCAGGCCCGCGTCGGCGGGGGTCAAGCGCGCATCAATGTGCAGCATGACAAAGGTAAGCTCACCGCGCGCGAGCGTCTTGAAGTCCTGCTCGACCCCGATAGCTTCGAAGAATACGATATGTTCATGGAGCATCGCTGCACCAATTTCGGCATGGAGAATAACAAGATTCCCGGCGATGGGGTAGTCACTGGCCAAGGCACGATCAATGGGCGTTTGGTGTTTGTCTATAGCCAGGATTTCACCGTGCTTGGTGGGAGCTTGTCGGAAAATAATGCCAAAAAAATCTGCAAAGTGCAGGATATGGCAATGCGCATGGGCGCGCCCATCATTGGCCTCAATGATTCCGGCGGTGCGCGCATTCAAGAGGGCGTTGATTCGCTCGCAGGCTTTGCCGAAATTTTCCAGCGCAACGTGCTTGCCTCGGGTGTGATTCCCCAAATTTCAGTCATCATGGGGCCCTGTGCCGGTGGTGCGGTTTATTCCCCAGCGCTGACGGATTTCACCATCATGGTGCGTGGTTCGAGCTATATGTTCGTGACCGGGCCGGATGTCGTAAAGACCGTGACCCACGAAGAAATCAGCCAGGAAGAGCTTGGCGGGGCGGATGTACATGGCACCCATACGGGTGTTGCGGATATGGTCTATGACAATGATATCGAGGCGTTGCTGCAAGTGCGTCGCCTGGTCAACTTCCTGCCGCTGAGCAACCGCGAAAAACCGCCCGTGCGTCCGACAGAAGACCCGGCCGACCGCGTGGAAATGAGCCTGAACAGCCTCATTCCCGATAATGCGAATAAGCCGTATGATATGTTCGAAGTGCTCAAGCGCATTGTCGATGAAGAGGATTTCTTCGAGATTTCGCCAAACTTTGCGAAGAATATCATTGTGGGTTTTGCGCGCATGGAAGGCCAGACGGTGGGCTTCGTTGCGAACCAACCGATGGAGCTTGCGGGCTGTTTGGATATTGACGCCAGCCGCAAAGCGGCGCGTTTTGTGCGCTTCTGTGATGCGTATGGCATTCCAATTGTCACTCTGGTGGACGTACCAGGCTTTTTGCCGGGCTCAAGCCAGGAGCATAACGGCGTGATTCGTCACGGGGCCAAACTGCTTTACGCCTATGCCGAAGCCACGGTGCCAAAAATTACTGTCATCACTCGTAAGGCGTATGGCGGTGCGTATATCGTGATGGGTAGTAAGCATCTGCGCAATGACATCAACTACGCATGGCCATCGGCTGAGATTGCGGTGATGGGGCCTGCCGGTGCGGTGGAAATTATCTTCAAAGGCAAGCTCAAAGGCCCAGAGGAAGTGGAAGCGGCGGTGGAAAGCTACCGCGATAACTTCGCGTCACCCTTTGCGGCGGCGAGCCGAGGCTATCTTGATGATGTGATTCGCCCACAAAACACGCGTTGGCGCATTTGCCGTGCGCTTGCCACTCTGCGTAACAAAGAGCTCGATAATCCGAAGAAGAAGCACGACAACTTGCCGCTATAAGTCCTAATCATCTTTGCTGCGCTGTGAAGCTAAGGCCGCGGCATAGACTGAGGCGATTTCAGGCTTGAAGACTGCTTCTGGTACAAGCGGTTTGCGTGCTGAAATTTGTGCGCGATGTGTTTCAATGAACGGCTTTGTCTCGTCGATTGTGCCGAACGTATGGTGCATGGTGCTTTGCTCGATACCGTAGATTTTATTGTTGTGTTTGACGATGTAGCCGCCGGCTTTCACAAACTCATCCCTCCCCCAAGGGGCGGAGAAAACCGCATTGAATGGCAGTGTCATCGCGCGGCGGGGGTCGCTTTTGGGGGCAGCGAGCACCCCGTGTGCAAGCGAGCGTGGCGTGTCATGGGTTGACCTGAATGTGCTATCATCCAAGATGTAATGTTCTACCCGCTCGGCACGGCTGAGGATTTTTTCTTCCGCGCTCATGTTCGCGTAACCCGGGATGCGGGAGGGGTCGATATTGCCAATATTAAAGACGATCCAATCGCCTGCGTGGGCTTCATTCACAGTTTCGACATGGCCATTGATGGTGGTGGATACATTATCTATCGGAGCGTTGGTGTGCACGGCAAAATCCTCGGTGACTTTGTGCACCGTTCCCGCATTCGAGAAATCAACCATCTGAGGGTCGATGCGCAAATAGTGCTCGCCATGATGTTCCACCCATTCAGCCATGATGCTGAGCATAGCATGTAAAGGTTGCTTTTGTGTGAAGATGCTTATCGGCTGACTTACATCGATTTTTCCCTCTAAAATGATAGTGTGCGCAACACAAACGCCACAAAGTCGAGAAAAATACTGAAAACAGGCGCCAGTCGGCCGAACAGGTTGCAACTCTGGGCCGGTTTTGCTTTGATGTGCAGTGCACCATACGCCAACCCGTCACCCCGGGTTTATCCCGGGGTCCAGCTTTCTTAGTAAGCAAGATGGATCCCGGCACAAAGCCGGGATGACATTTACAGGAGATTCGCATGCCATTCCTCGACGCCGCTGCCTTAGAGAACGACTGGAAAACCAACCCGCGCTGGAAAGGCGTCACGCGTCCCTATAGCGGGGCGGATGTGGTGAAGCTGCGTGGCAGCCTGCCGATTGAATATAGCATTGCCAAGCACACCAGCGAAAAACTGTGGAATTATTTTGCGAGCGAGCCGTATGTGAACGCCCTTGGCGCGCTGACGGGCAACCAAGCGATGCAGCAAGTGCGCGCAGGCTTGAAGGCGATTTACCTCTCGGGTTGGCAAGTGGCGGCGGATGCGAATTTGGCGGGCATGATGTATCCCGATCAGTCGCTTTACCCGGCGGACTCGGTGCCATCGGTGGTGCGCCGCATTAATGCGACGCTGAAACGCGCGGATGAGATTGAAGTGAGCGAAGCGGGCAAGGCCGCGCGCGATTGGTTCCAACCCATTGTGGCAGATGCTGAGGCCGGTTTTGGGGGCAATCTCAATGCGTTTGAACTGCAAAAAATGATGATCGATGCCGGTGCCGCCGGCGTACACTGGGAAGACCAGCTAAGCAGTGCCAAAAAATGCGGCCATATGGGCGGCAAGGTGCTCGTGCCCATCCGTGAACATATCGAAAAACTGGTGGCCGCACGTTTGGCCGCCGATACCTGCGGGGTGCCAAGCATCATCATCGCGCGGACGGATGCCAATGGCAGCTACCTCGTGACGAGCGATGTGGATGATCGCGACAAGCCATTCATCAAAGAGGGCCGCACGGTGGAAGGGTTCTTCAATTACAACGGTGGCCTTGATGCGGCGATTGCGCGTGGCCTTGCCTTTGCTCCCTATGCCGATTTGGTGTGGTGCGAAACCAGCACGCCGGATTTGGCCGAAGCGAAAACATTTGCCGAGGCGATGCACGCGAAATTCCCTGGCAAATATTTGGCCTATAACTGCAGCCCGTCGTTCAACTGGCGCAAAAACCTCGATGACGCGACGATTGCGAAGTTCCAAAAAGAACTCGGCGCCATGGGCTACAAGTTCCAGTTCATTACGCTTGCGGGATTCCATGCGCTGAACCACGGCATGTTCGACCTTGCAACGAAGTACAAGGACGCGGGCATGGCGGGCTATGTAACGTTGCAGGATAAGGAATTCGCGGATGCGGCAAAAGGCTTCACCGCCGTGAAGCACCAGCGCGAAGTGGGCGTGGGTTATTTCGATGCAGTGGCGGAAGCCATCTCGGGCGGTCAGGCCTCCACCACGGCCTTCAAAGGCTCGACCGAAGAAGAGCAGTTCCATTAGGATTGTTAATAGCTTGTTGTGAATAGTGATTTTGTGGGTTGTCGCAGCCATTGTTTTGCACTAATCAACCTGCACGTTTCACCAATCATATGAGCGAGCATGTTCAATTCTATTCTGATTGCTAACCGCGGCGAAATCGCGAGCCGTATTATGACCACCGCCAAGAAGCTTGGGATGCGCACGATTGCGGTCTATTCCGAGGCGGATACGAACGCGCTGCATGTGAAAAATGCGGATGAAGCGGTCTATATCGGGGCATCGCCGTCGGTGCAGTCCTACCTCAATATCGAGAACCTGCTCTCGGCGATTGATCAGTCGGGCGCTGAGTCGGTGCATCCGGGCTACGGCTTCCTCTCGGAGAAGTCCCCATTTGCCAAAGCCGTGATTGAACGCAGCAACGCTACCTGGATTGGGCCAACGCCTGAAGCGATTCACCTGATGGGTGATAAGATTGAATCAAAGAAAATTGCGGTAGCGGCCGGGGTAAACTCCGTTCCCGGCGTGCTTGAAGCGATTGCTGACCCCAAAGAAGCCCTGCGTATTGCCGAGGAAATCGGCTACCCAGTGATCATCAAGGCCGCAGCCGGCGGCGGCGGTAAGGGCATGCGCATCATCCGTAACGCCGATGAGCTGCGTGACGGGATGAAAATGGCCTCAAGCGAAGCTCGCTCGAGCTTCAATGACGCGCGCGTTTTCATTGAAAAATATTTCGTGAACCCACGCCATATCGAGATTCAGGTGATTGCCGATAAATACGGCAATGTGGTGAGCTTGGGCGAGCGTGAGTGCAGCATTCAGCGCCGTCACCAGAAGGTGATCGAAGAAGCGCCGAGCATGTTCGTGACCCCCGAAATGCGCGCGGCAATGAGCGCACAATCCATCGCGCTTGCCAAGCAAGTGGGCTATGTTTCGGCGGGTACGGTCGAGTTCATCGTCGATCAATCAGGCCAGTTCTACTTCCTTGAAATGAACACGCGGCTGCAAGTAGAGCACCGCGTGACCGAGCTGGTCACGGGCATTGACCACGGCGACGAGAGCGACGGCGAGTACTGCGAGGCCGGGCGCTATGAACCAGCGCGTCAGCTCAGGCCTGATGAGTGGCGAGAAGATGATCGCCTGGACGATGGCCATGACGAGACTGCATTCGGCGAACATCGCTCCGATATGGGCGGCATCG
>CAZOFC010000067.1:0-10355 GCA_964578965.1 uncultured Azospirillum sp. | reverse complement strand
GATGCTTGAAGAAGCGATTGCCGATATGAAGCGCAAGAAAGACGTGAAGCGTGACGACGAAACCCCCGACGCTTGGAGCCCGCAGATCAGCCTTGGTATGTCGGTGCTGATTCCTGAAAGCTATGTCGAGGATCTGCCGCTGCGGTTGTCGCTCTATCGCCGCGCGGCGGGCCTGACCGTGGATGCGGATTTAGAGGGCTTTGCCGCCGAACTCGTGGATCGCTTTGGCCCAAGCCCGATTGAGGTTGAGCATTTCATTGCCACCTTGCGCATCAAAGCCGTATGTAAAGGGGCTGGCATTGCACGGCTGGATGCGGGGCCAAAGGGCATTGTGCTAGCCTTCAGAAACAATAAATTCGCGAACCCGACCGCGCTCATCGACCATATCGCGAAGCACACCGGGCGCATCAAGCTGCGCGGCGACCAGACCCTATTCATCGCCGCTGAGACCAAAGGCGATGCGGAGCGCCTCGCAACCGCAAGCTGCATTGCCAGTGAAATCGCGGCACTTCTGCCACCACCGGCCGCCCTCGCCGCCTGATTTGTCATCAAACTGTCATACTAAGCTTTTGAGCCCCTTGCTATAGTTGTGGCGTTTGAAGGAGATGGTATGTCTGAAAATCACGATGACGCAGGTGGGTTAGACCGCCGTAAATTTCTTGCGGGGCTGCTTGCTGCAGGCGCATCAGCAACCTTGCCAGGATGCGAAAAAAGCGAGGCGCCACCGCCAATCCCTGACAGAAAAATTGAACAAGCCACCCGCACCGATATGATTGATGCCTTGCGGGCTTCACGCGCGCAATTTATTGATGCGGATGGTAACCCTGTTAATCTAAATGCGTTGCAAGCTACCCTGAGCGGCAATCCCTCCACCATTTCTTTCATGTTTTCGGCTTGCGGCGATGTATGCCCGGTCACGGGGACTGTGTTGCAGACACTTTCGCAAACAAAACCACGTATGAAACATGTCATTGTGTCCGTTGATCCACTGAGTGATTATAACAACCGCAAGCTTGCCAATCTCATGGAGGCGCAAGGGCTTAGAGTAAGCGGGCCACAAGCTAATACCATCATTTTATACCCCACTTCTGAGGGAAATGCCTCACCTCGCTCACTTGTTGGCGGTATGGGCAAAGCACTGGATGTGCAACACACACTCGAGCTATGGACAAACGGACGTGATGTCTCTGGCCATAGTGGCGTTGTCACGTTGTTTAGTGCTTCCGGTGCGCAACTTGTGCAAGCAACCAATAATCGCGATGCGGAGCCGATGATTCAACAGCTCAGCAATGCACTCAACAACGCCGGGCCAGAGCGCTAAACCAATGGATTCATCCGAACATGCGCAGCATCAGCGCAGCAATAAATGGCTGCTGGGAGGTATCGCAGCATCCTCTGCTGTTGTGCTGTCGCCGTATGTTTTGCCATCGTTCGGATTAGGTCCTAGCAACAGCCTGGAGCAGATTGTTGGCCTGTGTAACAACAGCGGTGTATTCGGCTCTGGGCTGGCAGGCACCATAAACCAAGCATTTAGTGAAATACCTTTGATTGGATCTTCACTCGCCGCAGGCGGATGGACCAGTGTCTTGTCGTCAGGCATTATTGGTCTGGGTGGTAGCTTCCTCGGCGAATACATTCACAAAAAATATGACCACGCAGGTCATATTCCGTGGGGCCGCGTTATAAAATATGCCGCGATCGCGACCTCAATGCTGATTGCGTTGCCAAGCCTGCTTGGAGGCCTGACCATGGGGCTTGGCTACCTTGCTTCTCTTGTGGGTGGTATCGCGTTTGCCAGCGACGTATTAGGCCTTGCCGGCGGCACACTCGGGCTGATGGGCAGCAACAGCATCGCTTCGATTGGTGCTGGGATTACCGGGTTTCTGCCACATCTTATCACCTGTGGTGCTGCCTTCTTACCCGTTGGCTTGGCCACCATTCTTGGATCAAGAAGCAAAGAGAGTGATAGCCAGGACCATCATACTGCCCAGAACCCCTCCTTTGAGCTTGTCGCCTGCGCGATGCCTGAGAAAGGCCAACCCTGCCAGATGAGTTTTCGCCTGCGTGACCCGCAAAGCGGCTTAATACTCACCCCCGATACGCTCGACACCACCTTCACCAAAAAATTCCACCTCATGCTGGTCGATCAGACCTTGAGCGAATACCATCACCTCCACCCTGACTATGATAGCAAGACTGGCCTGTTTAATTGCGTGTTCACGCCAAGCACCAGCCAACCATTCACCGCCTGGTGTGATTTTACACCCAAAGCAACTGGTAAGCCCATCCGTGCGCTCGAGAACCTGCCAGCCACGCGCAGTATCTGTCTGCCTGCACGCATCAGCACCGCTTCGGATGTGAGCACCGCAGGCATCACCGCCCATGTCACGAGTGACACCCCCCTCACCATGGGCAAAGACAGCATTCTGCGGGTTGAATTGCGTGATGCCGCTGGCCAGCCCATTTCAAACCTTGGCCCTGTCATGGGCGCGTATGCGCATTTGGCCGGCTTCAGTGCGGATAAACAGCATTTCATTCACACCCACCCCATCACCCCGCTCGGTGCACCGATTCGTAACGGCACGCTTGAGTTTCATATCTCGCCCGAGCATGCGGGGTTGAGCAAATTTTTCCTGCAAATCAATCACGAGGGCCATGAGGTCTTCATCCCCTTTGGCCGGGTCATCGCCCCGAATGTGAGCTACCGCGAGAAAGTGACGAGCGCTGCGCCAAGCCAGCACCAGCACGCCATGGCCTAGTGGCAGCTTCGCGTAAATTCCCGCAGAAATGCTTGCACAGGCGCAAATTCCCGCTATAAACCTGCCCATGTCGGATTTATTCAAAGCTGCGAAGACCAAACCCGTTGCCAGCCAATACTCGGCCGATTCCATCGAGGTACTCGAGGGGCTTGAGCCGGTGCGCCGCCGCCCGGGCATGTATATCGGCGGCTCGGATGAAAATGCCATGCACCACCTCATCAATGAGGTGTTCGATAACGCGATGGATGAAGCCGTGGCTGGCCATGCGAGCTTTATCACCGTCGATTTGCAGGCAGGCAACCGCATCACGATTACGGATAATGGGCGCGGCATTCCGGTCGATCCACACCCTAAGTTTCCTAAAATTTCGGCGCTTGAGGTCATTCTCACCACCCTGCACGCGGGCGGTAAGTTTAATGATAAGGTTTATCACACTGCCGGTGGTTTGCACGGGGTCGGTATTTCCGTGGTGAATGCACTGTCGGATGAAATGCGTGTGGAAGTCGCGCGTGACCAGCAGCTATTCGCGCAGGATTATTCGCGCGGGCTACCGCAAGGCAAGATTCAAAAACTGGGCTCGGTCAAAAACCGTCGCGGCACCAGCGTTACCTTCCACCCGGATGCTGAGATTTTTGGGGCAAAATCAAAATTCCGCCCTGAGAAAATTTATAAGCTCATCCGTTCCAAGGCCTATCTGTTCCGCGGTGTCGAAGTGCGCTGGAATTGCGCGCCCGAGCTGATTACCGATGAGAGCAAAATCCCCGCGAGTGAGGTGATTCACTTCCCCGGCGGTTTGCATGATTGCTTGCTTCAAGAGCTTGAGGGCAAGCCACTTGTCGCGCAAGCATTTTATGGCGATGCCGATTTAGCCGATGGCAAAGGCCGCGTTGAATGGGCCATCGCCTGGCCGAACGATGATGAGGACGGGCATCACTCGCTGTTTTGTAACACCATCCCCAACCCCGAGGGTGGCACCCACGAGGCAGGCCTGCGCGCGGCACTCACCAAAGGCCTGCGCCAATTTGGGGACATGACCAAAAACAAAAAAGCCGCCAGCATCATGGCCGATGATGTGATGCAAGGCGCGGTGGTCATTCTCTCGCTCTTCATCAAGGACCCGCAATTCCAAAGCCAAACCAAAAGCAAGTTAGTAACGGCCGATGCGGCGCGCCTCGTGGAGAACGCGATTCGTGACCCGTTCGATCATTTCCTTTCGGGTGATTTGGCGCAGGGCAATGCGCTGTTGAACTACATCATCTTCAAAGCGGAAGAGCGCTTGCGCCGCCGCACCGAGAAAAACGTCAAGCGCCAGAATGTCACCTCGCGCCTGCGCCTGCCCGGCAAATTGGCGGATTGCACACGCAGCATCCCCAAAGGCACGGAATTGTTCCTGGTTGAGGGGGATTCGGCAGGTGGTTCGGCCAAACAGGCACGTGACCGCGAGACGCAAGCGGTGCTGCCGTTGCGCGGTAAGATCCTGAACGTCGCCAGCGCGACGATGGATAAAATTCGTGGCAATCAAGAGATCTCGGACCTCATGCAAGCACTTGGTGTATCGACTGGCAGCCAGTTCGATATCGCGGCGCTGCGCTATGAAAAAGTCGTCATCATGACGGATGCGGATGTGGACGGTGCACATATCGCGAGCCTCCTCATGACCTTCTTTTATCAGGAAATGCCAAAGCTGATTGCGAACGGGCACCTCTACCTTGCGCAGCCGCCCTTGTTCCGAATCACCGCGGGTAACCAGACCTATTACGCGATGGATGATAAAGAAAAAGACAAGCTCGTCGCCCAACTCGCCGTGAAACATAAGAGCAAGATTGATATTGGCCGTTTCAAAGGTTTGGGCGAGATGACCGCGCAGCAGCTCAAAGAAACCACGATGGACCCGAAAAAGCGCACGCTGCTTAAGGTTGAAATCATGGAAAGCGAGAGCGATGAAACCGCCGAGCGCGTGAACCAGCTGATGGGTAAAAAGCCCGAGCTGCGTTTCAAATTCATCCGCGAGCAGACCGAATTATACGGCGAGAAATTCCGCGAAGCGCTGGATGTATAGATTTGCGTAATAATACTGTAATACATTTCTTCTAGGATACTGCTCGTTCAACAACGGAGATATGTTATGTCGAATAATCGCCTGCATGATAGTGCAATCGAAGTGCTAAGACAGCATGCAAAAGCAATCAAAGCAACGGATCATACGCTTACTGTGCGTACTCCTGCGCGCGAAGGAAGCGATTTAGTCGTTCAGGAAATTGTCTCGGCACTACGCGCACTGTCTGGCGAAATCTCGGTAACGGTCGAACACAATGAGGCCGGGTGTTTCACTGCTAAAGCAAACAGCGCGACACCGGCAGACAATAGCTTGCCTGTGAAGCGACTGGCCACAATGATTGCTGATGCTGGCGTGAACTTTCCCGGTAGCGCTGACTTCAGAACTCCCAGAAAGAACCCGGGCTAGCACACTAAGTCAGTTGGCTGCTGCGACCTACTCGTTAGTGGTTCAGCAGCTTTTCCACATCATCCGTTGAGAGAACCACCGGCGTTTCAGGCTGTGGCTCGGGCGATGAAGGTAAAAGCGCGTCTGCCATCTGCAGCAGTTTTTCCTCGGTCGAGAGTGCGGGGCCCGCTGGTTCTGCCACTACTTGAGGCACTGGCTCGGCGATTGGTGGCATGACGGGCGGTGGGGTCTCTTGTGTAGCCGGCGGCATCACAGGCGCTTGGGCTTCAACTGCGGCGGGGGCAGCTTTCGTGTGCTGCTCAATAATTTCGGTCAGCAAATCTGGCGGGAGGATGCGCGCGCGCGGCAGGCCATTATGCTGCAAATCCGCAATATTCATCGGCTTGAAATTCTCGGTATCGATGCTTTGCTGCGATTTGGGCGCGGCAAGCTCGGTCATCAGCTGTTTTTCTTTTTCCTGCCGCTCGGTCGCCATGGGCACTCGGCCATCGCTGGCCTGTGGCTGCGCCATTTTTTGCGCTTCAATCGTCGCCCCAACGGCGGATAGATCACGAACAATTTTATAGGGTTTTTCAATCCCAGAGATTTTGAGGGCTACAAGCGCGCTTTCGGCAATCACCACAATCGATTCGCTTGGGCTGGAATAAACACGATAGCGCACTTTGTCGCTATCGGCGAGCGTCGCACGGCGCAGGGCAATGGGCTCAATCCCGCTAGGCTTTGGCTTCATCAATGAATGCCTTCCATTTCATTCCACCCAGCAGGAAAGAAATTTTTCCCGATGCATCCGAGAGCGGCAGCACGCAGGAACGATATTTCACCTTCACCCCTTTGGAATTCACGAATTCGCTTTCGTCCATCGCGGGGCTACCATTCAGCACCACCTGCTTGAAGGTATTCACGAGCGACGGCGGGTGTGGATAGACCAGTTTCTCGGTTATTTCCTTGCCGCCAATGCTGTCGCCGTAAGCAATCACGATCGCCGCGCCAAGAAAATCATAGGAAAACGCATTCTCCTCGACGCTGACCAGAAAGCACGACGGCCAAATATCGCCAAGATCACCGAGCACCACATCGCCTTCGCTGGGCATGGGCCTGCCTTGGCATAATTGCTGCCAGTAACTCATCAGTCGGTCATGGATGCGATGCTGTGGTTGTGGTGCGATCATTGCGGTCTCCATAGCACTGAACATACCAGCGCGTAGGCGACTTAGCCATGATTTTTAAGCACTTGCCCCGCCAGAAATAGTGAGCCAGCAATCAATAGTCGCCCATTTGCATCATCCCAGTGTTTCACTGCCTCCTCCGGCTTTAGGCACGCATGCACCTGCGTAATGCCGCAAGCGCGCGCAATTTCAGCGAGTTCCTCGGCCTGGTAGCTGTCATTTTCAGCAATCGGCAGGGCAATCATGCGGGTGATGTGGGGAGCAAGCGGCAACAAAAACCCGCGTGCATCCTTTCGTTTCATCATGCCACATAGCAAGGTGGTCGGTATCGGGTTTTTGCTCAGCCACGCCGCTAATGCATGTGCTGCGCTTGGGTTGTGCCCGCCATCCAGCACTACCGCACCGCGCATTCCCCATGCCTCAACCAGCGGGCCAGACGTTAGCCTTTGCAAGCGTGCGGGCCAGCGAGCATTCGCGATGCCATGGCTAATCGCTTCATCCGTCACCGGCAGGGCCGCAATCGATTTTACCACCACACTGGCCAAGGCGGCGTTGTGGTATTGGTGCGCCCCGAGAAGTGCTGGCGGCGGCAAATGCCATTTATGTCCTGTATGCGACACGGCGAGATGCTCACCATCCGCCGAATAGTTCCAATCGCGACCATGTAGGGTGAGCGGTGCATTTAGCCTCCGTGCCACTTCCTCGAACACCGCGTGCGCCTGAGGGTATTGGGCGCCGATAATGCATGGCACGCCATGTTTCATGATACCTGCTTTTTCCCCGGCGATTTTGGCGAGTGTGTCGCCCAAGAATTCCATATGGTCATAATCAATCGGGGTGATGACGGTGGCGAGTGGCTGCCTCACCACATTCGTGGCATCAAGCCTGCCGCCAAGTCCGGTCTCAAGCAGCACCACATCCGCCACTGTTTGCGCAAACGCCATGAAAGCAAGCGCGGTAGTTGCCTCAAAAAACGTGACGGGGATTTTTTCTGCTGCCTTGGCTACACGCTCAAGGAGCATGAGCAGCGCCTCATCCCCAATCGGGCTGCCTGAAAGCATAATACGCTCGTTGAACGACACCAGATGTGGTGAGGTATAGGCATGCACGCGGTAACCCGCCGCTTCATAGATCGCCCGTAAAAACGCAAGGGTTGAGCCTTTGCCATTCGTACCCGCAAGATGAACCACCGGCGGTAATTTGCGCTCGGGGTTATCAAGTGCATTAAGCAGTGCATGCATGCGGTCGAGCGACAAATCGATCGAGGGCAATGCGGGGTTATTCAGCGCATTCAAATGCGCGGCGATATTGGGGTTCAGGTGCATAATTGTTCAAACAGGGCGGCATGGCGCGCCACCGCATGTACCCGGATAAAATCGACCCCCGCCTGCGCGAGTTGGGCCGAGAATGCGAGCGTCAGGTCATCGCGCGAGGGCGCATCGGCGTTCGTAAATAGTTTTAAGAAGGATTTGCGCGAATGACCGAATAACCAGCGCCCGCCACTTTGCTGGAATTGCGCGGCAGCGAGCATGAGTTCAAGTGATTGTTTGGGTGTTTTGCCAAAGCCAATACCCACATCATAAATAAGCCTTTCGGCGGCAATGCCATGGCCCACCGCCTGCGCCGTGATGTTGGCTTTCCATGCCAGTAATTCTGCCACCACATCGCACTCAGCAGGCAGGGTTTGCGCCGCATCCGCAGGGATGGTGAGGGCATGCATCACCACCACATCGCCATCATGCCCAGCGAGCAGCTGCGCCATAGCGTGATCCGCAAGCCCGCTCACATCGTTAATGATTTCGACCCCAAGGTCGAGCGCGCGGCTGGCCGTGAGGGCATGGCGTGTATCCACGCTCAAACGCACCTGGCGACGCCACGGCGCATGAATGATGGCTGATAGCACGGGCGCCAGTCGCGCCCATTCCTCCTCAGCGGTAAGGGGCGTTGCCCCCGGGCGGGTCGATTCCGCACCGATATCGATGATATCTGCTCCATCCCTCACCAATTGTTGGGCAAGTGCCAAGGCGCGCTCAGCATGCACGCCGTCCCCCGAAAAGGAATCCGGCGTCACGTTGACAATTCCAACCAATGCCGGGCGTTTCATTGGGGTAACTCCGCCAATAATTGTTGCGCGGTTTTGCCAAGCACCGGGTGCGCCCATTCCGGCGCGATTTCACATAATGGCGCGAGAACAAAGCGCCGCACATCCATCTGCGGGTGGGGGATGGTGAGAATCTCATCCACCATCAGCAGATCATCATACGCGATGATATCGATATCAATCTCACGTGGGGCCCAGCGCGCCTCAGGCTTACGCCCAAGCTCCGCCTCAATCACCTTGATGCAGGCCAACAGCTCGTGTGCCGTGAGGTGCGTACGCACCGCAATCACCTGGTTCAAAAACGGGATGTCCCACGCCGCTGGTGCACCTTGCGGCATCAGTGCAGGCGTTTCGTGGATGCTTGATTCAGCAGTAATCTCGATGTCATAGGCCAGAAGCACCGCCCGCGCCTGGGCCAGGAATTCCTCGCGCCGCCCGCGGTTACTACCCAGTGCGAGAAGAATCATGTGGCCTCAGTCGTTGGTGGCCACGGTGCTGCCGGCGGGCAAATCACAGGTGGTGAAGCTGGCACCACCCGTGAGACCGGGCACAGGTGCGGCAATTTTATTCAGGCGCAGCCAGAGTTTTATATCCGCCCCGCCGCGTGCATCAAGGTCGGCGCGCAGGGTACGAAACAGCTCGGCGCCCATGAATTCAATGAGTTTAAAATCACGGCTGGCAATAAAATCCGTGAGCACTTTGCACAGTGCGCCATAATCAATGAAATCGGCTTCGTCGTTCACGGAGCAGCTTGGCTCTTTCGGGAAATAGAGACGAAAACACAGCTCGATGGGCTGTAATTTGGCGCGCTCGCCAGTGTAAAAGCCTAAGTGCGCGTGCACCTGAAGGCGGTTAACCGAAACCATGTGGGCGTAATGGGGCATAGTGATCCTTTAATAATCTTAGTGTCATGGCGGAAAATTGGCGCTAAAGCAAGCCTATGCACCAACCTGCCCTCACCTGCATCAATGGCCGCTTCGTTCCCGCAAGCGAAGCCATGCTACCGATTGCCGACCGTGGCTTTCGCTTCGGCGATGGCGTGTTTGAAACCATCCGCCTTATCCGTGGGGTTCCCTACCAGTGGGAATTACACATGCGCCGCCTTGAGGCTGGGCTTGCCGCCTTGCGCATCACCCCACCGATCGTCGATTGGCAAGCCAGCGCTCGCACGTTGATTCAGCGAAATTCAGTTAGTGAAGGCTACTTACGCATTGCCGTCTCGCGCGGGGTGGGAAGCAAAGGCTATCTGCCGGACGCCGACATTACTGCCAACTGGGTCATCGAAACCTTGCCTCCCACCACCCCTGAAAAAGAAGCCTGCACCCTGTGGCTCAGCTCCCTCACCCGCCCATCCCCCGAAAATTTGCCTGCGCAATACAAACTTGCGCAAGGCATTGGCAGCACCCTTGCACTGCTTGAAGCGCGCGACCATGGCGCGGATGATGCGCTCATGCTCTCAGGCAGTGGTCATGTAAGCGAAGCGGCGAGCGGGAATCTTTTCTGGCTAAAAGGTGATACGCTATTTACCCCTGCACTCACCACCGGCTGCCTGATGGGCACCACCCGCGCCGCTATCATGCGATTGTTTGAGGTCGTCGAGACCCATGCAGGTATTGAGGATTTTCTTTCCGCAGATGCGGCATTCTTATGCAATGTGCGCCATGGCATCTGGCCGATTGCATCCCTCATGCCTCACGCAAAAACCTATGATACGCGCCATGCGCGCCTGCTCGAAATTGCAGCTGCGCTTGAGGCCGACCGCAGCGCCTACACCACCCTGCATACGGCGCAATGGGCATGAGTTACTGGCAGCAACATGCAGCCCTGCCATGGGCGGAGCCACTCGAATTTGCCTCAGGCTATGC
>CAZOFC010000066.1:0-10375 GCA_964578965.1 uncultured Azospirillum sp. | reverse complement strand
CATATCGCCGCGTGCGGAGTGGATATCGGTCAATCCCCAGATGCCCAGTGCCATGGCATGAAGCTCACGCGCGCGCTTGGTGTGTGGCGTGCCATCGGTGCGCGTTAAAAAATCAAGCGGGATGCGGTTCATATCCGGCAGTAAACTTCCATCCTCGGCCAGCCCGCAGCGATAGGCGTCGCGGGTTTCCTGCCGCGCGGATGGGTTTTTGGCATAGGCCGCGAAATATTGGGCGGAGGCGAGCGGGTTACCAATCACGCCAATGATGTCGCGCGTGAGTAACCCCGCGTTTGAAAGCGCTGCTGCAAGCAAAATGCCCGCAAGCCCCGCTGGCTCGTTGCCGTGAAGTGCGGCGAGAATCGCAAAGGGGGCATCGCTTGGGTTTTGGCTGTGAATACGCACGCTGGCGGGAATGCCGCCTGAATCACTTGCTGCGACGGCTCCGTGAATGCGCGCTAAATGCGACCAGGTGAGCGGCACCGCAAAAAACGCATCGGCAAATGCAGCGGCATTAACGCCAGTGAAATCATGGCCGAAAATATCGGTGAGGAGTGTTTTCATCATCAGTGTCGCTTGTTAGGTTTCGCGCAGCATACGCGCTAATATTCCGCGCGCAAGAACTTCAAAAAATATAGACTGTCTTTCCGGAATTCGAGGCAATTTATACGATGAAGAGCAGCGGTGAGCCGGTGTAGAAACAAATGCCAGTCACTACAAAAAGTAAGATCAGCCACAATATTATTTGTAGAAACGTGTTCTGCCATGGGGCATTGAAAAAAGGCAACGCGCGGTCGGAGATGTTCTCAATGACTTCGCGGCTGACGAGCACAAGAATCGCGATAAAAAATGCAGTAAATACGATGGAAACAACATCAACCACTTAATACTCTACCCTCATGAAATACAGCCCATGCGCTGGGGCCATGGGGCCACCGGCGCGGCGGTTTTTGGCGGCAAGGGCTTCGGCCACTTTTTCGACTGGCCATTTACCAATACCCACATACACCAACGTGCCCACCATATTACGCACCTGATGATGCAGGAACGAGCGCGCCGAGGTGTAGATCATAATCTGTTCGGGGTTGGTGGTGCGCTGCTTCACCACTAATGTATCGAGCGTTTTGATGGGGCTTTGCGATTGGCAGGCAGTACTGCGAAAGGTTGAAAAATCATGATGGCCGACGAGGATTTGCGCGGCAGCGTTCATCGCGGCAATATCCAGCGGCTTATGGACATGCCAGGCGCGATTGCTATCGAGCGCGCCGCGCGCCTTGCGGTTGATGATGCGGTAAAGGTAATGCCGCGTTTTTGCATCGAACCGTGCGCTGAAATCATCCGCCACTAGCTCCGCACTCAGCACCGCAATCGGGTGGGGCACCATCAGGGCATTCAGGCCACGCACGATTGCGTGGGGCTCGCGGGCTTCGTCAAAATCGACATGTGCCACTTGCCCGCGCGCATGCACGCCCGCATCTGTTCGGCCTGCGCATTGCACCTCAATGGGCGTTTGCGCTTGCATAAAATGGGTGCAGGCGGCCTCAAGCACTGCTTGCACGCTGGGTGCTTCGCTTTGTTTTTGCCAGCCGCTATAGGGCGTGCCGTCATATTCCAATGTCAGTTTATAGCGGGGCATATCGCGTTCTGGTTCGGTGAGGATGGCGGTCTACGTTGTCACGCCCGTGCTCGAATCCTCACGTAGCGCTGCTACGCTGCGGTTCTCTGCGCGGACGTTCCTAGTATACCATCCATCCTGACCGAACCAGTAAAAATCATCGTTACGAGCACGCTGATTAGTGATGAATGGTAGAATAAATTCAACGGTGTGATAGATTGCACGTTATGAGCCAAACCTTTGCCATTCCTCAAAGCCTGATCCCCACAGCGCATATCAATGCCGCGCACTACGCGGAAATGTATGCGCGCTCCGTCGCCGACCCTGAGGGGTTTTGGGCCGAGATTGCAGCGGATTTTGAATGGATGAGGAAGTGGACGCGGGTGAAGAACACGCGCTTTGAGGGCGATGTGAGCATTAAGTGGTTTGAGGGCGCTACACTCAACATCACCGCCAATTGCATCGACCGCCATGCGCGCGCAACGCCCAACAAAACCGCGATTGTGTGGGAAGGGGATACCCCCGGGCGGGTGCGGCGGATTAGCTATGTGGAACTACTCATTGAGGTTTCAAAGCTCGCCAATGCCATGAAATCACTGGGCGTGAACAAGGGTGACCGCGTGACGATTTACATGCCGATGGTGCCTGAGGCGGCCTTTGCCATGCTGGCCTGTGCGCGCATTGGGGCCATTCACTCGGTGGTGTTTGGTGGCTTCTCGGCCGATTCGATTCGTAGCCGTGTTGAGGACTGCCAAAGTGACTTCATCATCACCGCTAATGTGGGGCGGCGTGGCGGCAAAGTGATTCCCCTCAAAGCGACGGTGGATGCAGCAATTGTTGGCCTGAAGGTGCGTCATGTGTTGGTGCTGGATATTAACGCGCAATCTGTCACCCCGTCGAACGACGGGGTCCAGCTAAAAGAAAGCGGGATGCCGTCGCAAGGACGGCATGACAAGGATAAAATAATGTCAAAGAGGGATATCTGGTGGCATGAGGTGGTGCCAAACCAGCCCGCCGAATGCGCGCCCGAGGCGATGGATGCCGAGGACCCGCTGTTTATTCTCTACACCTCAGGTTCCACCGGTAAGCCCAAGGGCCTCCTGCACACCATTGCGGGCTATATGGTTTACGTGGCAACGACGACGAAATATGTGTTCGACCTTCAGCCCGATGATATTTACTGGTGCACGGCGGATGTGGGCTGGATTACCGGCCACAGCTATATTGTCTATGGGCCGCTCGCAAACGGGGCGACAACGCTGATGTTCGAGGGCGTGCCCAACTACCCCGATGCCTCGCGCTTTTGGCAGGTGGTGGACGCACACAAGGTAACGAAGTTTTACACCGCACCCACGGCCGTGCGCGCACTCATGGCGCAGGGGGATGCGTTTGTGAAAGCTACCTCACGCGCATCGCTCAAAATTTTGGGCTCGGTGGGTGAGCCGATTAACCCCGAGGCGTGGCTGTGGTATTATAACGTGGTGGGCGAGGGGCGTTGTGCGATTGTCGATACCTATTGGCAAACCGAAACGGGCGGCCACATCCTCACCCCATTGCCCGGCGCGACGCCGACCAAGCCCGGCTCCTGCGCGTTACCGTTTTTTGGCATTGTGCCGGAGGTATATGATATTCACGGCACGTTACTGAGTGGCGCGTGCGAGGGCATGCTGACGATTGCCGATAGCTGGCCCGGGCAAGCGCGCAGCATTTGGGGTGACCATGAACGCTTTCGTCAGACGTATTTTTCACACGTGGCGGGTAAGTATTTTACGAGCGATGGCTGCCGGCGTGATGATGATGGCTATTATTGGATTACGGGGCGCGTGGATGATGTGATTAACGTGAGCGGCCACCGCCTTGGCACCGCCGAAATTGAGTCCGCGCTCGTCGCGCACCCGCAGGTGGCTGAGGCGGCAGTGGTCGGCTACCCGCATGATATCAAGGGGCAAGGCGTGTATGCCTATGTGACGCTGAACGCGGGCGTTGATAGCAACAACGTGCTGGCGGATGAATTGAAGCAGCATGTACGCAAGCATATTGGCGGCCTCGCCGTGCCTGATTTTGTGCATGTAACGCCAGGCTTGCCCAAAACACGCAGTGGCAAAATCATGCGCCGCATTTTGCGCAAGATTGCTGAAAATGAGATTACATCGCTGGGTGACACCAGTACATTGCTTGACCCTGAAGTGGTGGAGAAGCTGATTGCGAGTAGGTTAAATAAATAACCGTCATTCCTGAGTATAAGAAGCTGAATGCTAGTTTCTTCCCCTCGCCACCACGCAGTGGGGGAGAGGGTTGCGAAGCCTTAACGCGTAAGCGTTTAGGCGGCGCTGGGTGAGGGGGATGCTGCGCGAAGAAAGCTGGACCCCGTAATAAATACGGGGTGACAAGTGGTGGGTATGGCTACTGAATCTTCACCAGCACATGCTGCTTTTTGCCTTTGGAGAGTTTGGCAAAGCCTTGCGCGAAATCGGCTGAGGTAAGGCTGTATTTGACGTCAGTGATTTTTATATCATTAACGCGAATCGCGTCTTGTTCGATGAGACGGCGTGCTTCGCCATTGCTGGCGGCAAAATCCGCTTTTACAATCCAGCGAATCAGGGTTGCTCCCTCTTCGGCTTCACTTTTTGTAATCTCAATCGTCGGCAAATTATCGCTGACACCGCTGCCGCTGAAAATATCGCGGGCGGTTTGGGCGGCTTTTTCCGCCTCATCGCGCCCATGGAGCAGGGCGGTGGCTTCGGTGGCGAGGCGCGCTTTGGCATCATTAATGTTCGCGCTTGGGGCGGTGAGGGCGGCAATCTCATCGAGCGAGAGTTCGGTGAAGAGTTTTAAAAACTTCGCCACATCCGCGTCCTCGGTGTTGCGCCAGAACTGCCAGTAATCATAGGGCTTGAGTAAATCCGCATTCAGCCACACCGCACCCGCCGCCGTTTTACCCATTTTGGCACCGCTTGAGGTGGTGAGTAGGGGGGATGTTATGCCGAAGAGATTATCTTCGGCAAATGTAACTTCTAAGCCATCGCTAAATTTGGCGTATGAATCACTCAATAAGCTACTGGTTCGAATCCGACGATGCAACTCAACGCCATTCACAATGTTGCCCCATTGGTCGCTGCCGCCCATCTGTACGCGGCAGTCAAGTCGGCGGTTCAGCTCGACAAAATCATAGGCCTGCAAAATCATGTAGTTGAACTCAAGGAAGCTAAGGGTCTGCTCGCGCTCGAGGCGCAGTTTCACCGAATCCATCGTCAGCATGCGGTTGATGGAGAAATGGCGGCCATATTCACGCAAAAACTGTGCGTAGTTCAGGCCGCTCAGCCATTCATCGTTATTCACCATCAGGGCTTTATCATCGCCAAAATCAATGAACTTGCTGAACACCTGCTTGAGGCTATCCATGTTCTCTTGAATCTGCGCGTCGGTCAGCGGTGGGCGGGATTCATCCTTGCCCGAAGGATCACCAATTTTGGTGGTGCCGCCGCCCAGCAGCACGATGGGGCGATGGCCGCATTTTTGCCACCAGCGCAGCAGCATGATTTGCAGCAGCGAGCCCACATGCAGCGATTTGGCGGTGCAATCAAAGCCGATATAGGCGGTTTGCGGGTCATTCTTTTCTAGGTCGCATAATTCATGTAGCGCCTTCATGTCCGTCATTTGGTGGACGAAGCCGCGCTCGGTGATGATGTCGATGAAGTTTTTGGCCACGTGTTTCCTCGGTAATGTCATGCCGTGCGTGCCACGGCATCCCGCTTTTAAGGAAGCTGGACCCCGTCGTTCGACGGGGTGACTAGGTTAGGGGTTGTCTGCCTCCTCATACCGTGCATACTGGGCGCATGACAAGCACGATTCAATTCCCTGCCTATGTGATTGGCCTGATGAGCGGCACCAGCGCCGATGGGGTCGATGCGGCGCTGCTATTCACCGATGGACAAACCGTGGTGCAGGCCGGTGCGGGGCTGTTTGTGCCGTATGACGATAACTTACGCGCGGATATTCTGGCCCTCATGCGTGGCGTGGGGGATGAGGCGGATGTATCGCGACGGCTGACCGATGTGCATAGTGTGGCGGTTCAGCAGTTAATAGAAAAAACAAAAATTACGCCCCACTTAGTCGGCTTTCACGGGCAGACGATTCGTCACGCGCCTGCTGAGGGGATTACCGTGCAGATTGGGGATGCGGCACGCATGGCCCGCGCACTGGCCATTCCCGTGGTGGCGGATTTTCGTAGCAATGATGTGAAGCATGGTGGCCAAGGCGCCCCGCTGGTGCCGCTTTATCATGCGGCGCTGGCGCACCAACTATCCAAACCGCTGATGGTGGTGAATATTGGTGGGGTGAGCAATGTAACGTGGATTGGCAGCTTAGAAAGTGAAGGGGGCCTTGCCCCCTACGCTTCGCTAACCCCAGCCGCAAGCGGCTCGCGCCATAAAGCGCTACGCACGCCCGAACAAGCCTCCATTATTGCTTTTGATTGCGGCCCCGGCAATGCGCTGATGGATGATTGGATGTTTAAACACACCGGCAAGCGTTATGATGCGAATGGCGAGATGGCATCGCGTGGGGTGATTGACACCAATGTGGTAAGCGCGTTTTTGCGTGACCCGTTTTTTCTCGCGGATGCGCCAAAATCGCTGGATCGTAACCAGTTCGATGGTGTGAGCGAGCAGCTTGCGCACCTCTCGCTTGAGGATGGGCTTGCAACGCTTGCGAGCATGACGGCGTGCGCGATTGGCTTATCGCTCGGTGCAGTGCCTGAAGCCCCAACCAAACTGCTGGTGTGTGGCGGCGGGCGGCACAATGCGTACCTGATGGGACTGCTGGATGCCTGCGTGAACGCGGCGGTGATGCCCGTTGATACGCTAGGCTGGGATGGCGATATGCTGGAGGCGCAGGCGTTTGCCTACCTTGCGGCGCGCAGTGTGCTGGGTTTGCCGCTGAGTTTACCTACGACAACGGGCGTGCGTGAGGCGGTGAGCGGCGGGGTTGTGCACTACCCATAATGTCATGCCGTGCTTGCCACGGCATCCCGCTTTTGAGGAGCTGGACCCCGTCGTTCGACGGGGTGACAAAGCTCTGTTCTAGAGTGGTATATCCGCGGGCAGTTGACGACGCTTGCGGTCGGGGCGAATGCGAGGGCGGTTCTTGAATTCCTCGAGCTTGCGCGCAATGAATTCATCGGTGGTGCCTGTCAGCAAATCCATCTGCGTGCGGTAGTAATGGTCGGCGCCAGGAATCACTTTATATTCCACGTTGGTGCCTTTTTGCGCACGCAGTTTATCTACCAATGTTTGCACGGCCGGTTCGCTCACGATGTCGTCGCGGTCGCCTTGCGTGATGAGGCCATGGGCCGGGCAGGGGCTGAGGAAGCCAAAATCATACATATTCGCTGGCGGGCTGATGGCCAGGAATCCCTCGATCTCCGGGCGACGCATGAGCAATTGCAGGGAAATCCACGCACCGAAGCTGAAGCCACCAATCCAACAGCTTGAGGCATCCGGGTTTTGCAGCTGCACCCAATCGAGTGCGCTTGCCGCATCCGTCATCTCGCCGATGCCATCATCGAACTTGCCCATGGAGCGGCCGACACCGCGAAAGTTGAAGCGTAGCACCGAAAAACCCGCACGCGCGAAGCTCGAATACATGCGATACGCGATTTTATTATTCATGGTGCCGCCATAAAGCGGGTGAGGGTGCAGCACCACGGCGACCGGCGATTGTTTGTCCGGGTTGTGGTGGTAGCGGCCCTCGAGGCGGCCTTCGGAACCTTGGAAAATGACTTCAGCCATGCGTTTACTCCCTTGGCGGCGCTTGGCGCGCACGGTGTAATGGTTGACCCTGATGTCAGGGTTGCCTATAGATGCGCGTGGAATAACGCATCGATGGGCCTTTGCTGGGCATGGGTGGTAGCACCAAATGCCTAAGCAGCACAAGATGTTTGTTAAAATACAAAGGTAAGCAGTGTATGGCGAGCATGAGAAGTGAGTTGCGGGATATCGTGGCGCGTGACCCCGCCGCGCGCACCGTGCTTGAGGTGGCGCTGACTTATCCCGGCTTTCATGCCATTCGCCTGCACCGCCTTGCGCACCGTTTATGGAAGCGCAATTTCAAACTAGGCGCGCGGTTGGTCTCGACCTTGAATCGCGTGCAGACGGGCATCGAGATTCACCCCGCGGCGGTGATTGGGGAATATTGCTTCATCGACCATGGCATGGGCGTGGTGATCGGTGAAACCGCGGTGATTGGCGATCGTTGCACGCTCTATCAGGGTGTTACGCTTGGTGGCATGAGCATTGAAAAAGGTAAGCGCCACCCAACCATCGGCGATGATGTGGTGGTGGGTGCGGGCGCCATGCTGCTTGGCCCCATCACAGTGGGCGACCGCGCGCGCATTGGCGCAAACGCGGTGGTGCTCAAAGATGTTCCCGCCGATGCGGTGATGGTTGGTATTCCCGCGCGCGAGAAACCGCCTGCTGGGGCACCCGATAGCACCACCTTGCTTGAGCGTGTGGCCGCACTTGAGGCACGGCTCGCGCGGCTGGATGGGATTACCCCACGTTCTCCAACCTTCGACGCGTGAGGCAACCATGATACTCAGCACCAAGGGACGTTATTCGGTCATGGCAATGGTGGATCTAGCGACCCAACCGCAGGATAAACCTGTAGGGTTGGCGAGCATCGCCGAGCGCCAGGAAATTCCGCTTGCCTACCTTGAACAAATTTTTGCGCGTCTCAAAAAGGCAGGGCTGGTGGCCTCGGTGCGTGGGCCGGGCGGTGGCTACACGCTCGGTAAAAAAGCGAGCGAGATGAATGTCGCTGAAATTATGGTGGCGGCGGATGAGCCGATTAAAATGACCCGCTGCGACGAGAATAGCCATGAGGGCTGCATGGTGGGCAAAGCCCGTTGCCTGACGCATGACTTATGGGAAGGGCTCACCGCACAAATGCGCCTTTACCTTGGCAGCATAACGCTGGCGGATGTGTGCGCGCGCCGTGTGCAGCAGAAATTCCCCCGCGCACACGCCACGCCGGAGCTGATGATGTTTAGTAAGGGAGTCGTTAGCAATGGGGACAAAAATGTATAATTCTCGTCACTGCTTCGCTCAAGCGAAGCAGTCCATCTTGGCCTCGTTAAGGAAGCAGATGGATTGCCGCGTCGCGGGGCTCCTCGCAATGACGATTTGGAGAAATTTCACGATTCACCATTCACGACTCACGGCTCACGACGTCTTATGATTTACCTCGATTACAACGCCACATCTCCCCTCATGCCCGCAGTGAAAGCGGCAATGGAGGCGCTTGGTGACGCACCGCTGAACCCTGCCTCGATTCATAGCGCTGGGCGTTTGGCGAAAAAACATCTCGAAGATTCACGCGCCGCGATTGCGCAAGCAGTGGGCGCATTTGCCAATGAGGTGCTGTTCACCTGTTCGGGTAGTGAGGCGAATAACATGGTGCTGCGGGCCTTTGCGGGTGAGCGCCCGTTGCTGGTGTCGGCGGTTGAGCACGCATCGATTGGTAAAACGGCAGGGTTGCTCGGTGGCGCCGTTATTCCCGTGGATAGTAACGGGGTGGTGGACCTTGAGGCGCTTGAGAGCATGCTCAAGGCGCTTGGGCGCCCGGCGCTGGTGTCGGTGATGCTGGCGAATAATGAATCAGGCGTGATTCAACCGATGGCGGAGATTTCGCGCATCACCCATGCGCATGGCGGCTTGGTGCATAGCGACGCGGTGCAGGCGCTGGGCAAAATTCAAATTGATTGGGGTTTGCTCGGGGTTGATATGCTGACACTTTGTGCCCACAAGGCGGGCGGGCCAGTGGGTGCGGGCGCGTTGCTGATACGAAATGATTTGCCTATTAAACCGCTGATTACTGGTGGCAAGCAAGAGCTGGGCCGCCGCGCAGGCACTGAGAATGTGCATGCAATTGTGGGCTTTGCCGAGCTAGTGCGCCACGTTGCCCACTACCCGGATGCGAAAAAATGGCTAGCATGGCGTGAATGGCTAATTGGTGAGATTCAATCGGCAGTGCCCGATGCAGTCGTGTGTGGTGCGGGGGCAGAGCGTTTGCCCAACACGCTGCAAATCACCATGCCGGGGGTGACGAGTGAAACGCAGCTGATGAACTTTGATTTAGCGGGCTTTGCGGTTTCGGCGGGTTCGGCGTGTTCGTCGGGGCGGGTGGCGGCATCATCCGTGCTATTGGCGATGGGCATGGACGAGAAGACCGCAGGCACCGCCACACGCATCAGTTGGGGATGGAATTCGACCCAATCCGACATCGAGGCCTTTGCTGCGGCATGGAAGGCATTGCATTTGAGAATCACTCGCAAAGCCGCGTAATATCAACGATTTGTAACGTTGTAATAGTTGACTGATGTACTATGTTATTATACATCGCAGCTAAATCTTCAGACATGAGTGACCTATGAGCAGCGCCGCCGTAAAGTTCCCGATTTTTATGGACTATCAATCCACCACCCCGGTTGACCCGCGCGTGCTTGAGAAAATGCTGCCCTATTTCACTGAAAAATTCGGCAACCCGCACTCGCGCAGCCACGCCTTTGGCTGGGAAGCGGAGGAGGCGTGTGAACTGGCACGCACGCAAGTGGCGCGGCTGATTAATGCCGATGCGAAAGAGATTATTTTCACCTCCGGCGCGACGGAATCTAATAACATTGCGCTTAAGGCTGTCGGTGCGTTTTACAAGAGCAAGAAGAACCACATCATCACCGTGGTCACGGAACATAAATGCGTGCTCGAT
>CAZOFC010000065.1:0-10454 GCA_964578965.1 uncultured Azospirillum sp. | reverse complement strand
GGGGCTGATGCGGCCGGCGACCACATCCTGCCCGCCGATGTAAAGCACGGTGATGATTGCACCAAAAATGAGGCAGATGACAATGGCGGTGAGTAGCGCGCGCATGCGAATGCGGGCGAGGGCAATGCTTACGGTTTCGTTGATCAAGGTGCTGAAGCGATGGTTCTCGGCGTCTTCTAGTGCCATGGCATGAATGGTGCGAATCGCGCCGATGGTTTCTTCCGCATGCGCTGAAATATCGCCTACTTTGTTTTGTGTGGCGCGCGAAAGCACCCGCACGCGCTTACCCAAAATGATGATGGGAAAGAGCACCAACGGCAGCATGAGCAAGACATATTCCGAGAGCTTCACGCTGGTGATGACAAGAAGAATAAAACCGCCAACAAATAGCAGCAGGTTACGGAAGAATACCGAGACCGAGGAGCCCACCACGGTTTGTAGCAAGGTGGTATCGGTGGTGATGCGGGCGATGAGGTCGCCCGTGCGCGAGGATTCAAAATAGGCGGTATGCATAGACAGCACTTTGGCAAACACATCGCGGCGAATGTCGGCCACCACTTTTTCGCCCACCAGCGAGACGAGCAGGTAGCGCGTGTAGGTGCCAATCGCGAGGGCGACCACCACACCGAGCAGAATGAGGTAGCCCTGGTTCAATAGATGCTGATCGCCTTTACGAATGCCCTGATCGATGAGGTAGCGCAGGGGCAGTCCCCATCCCGAGCACGACGGATGAGGTCATCACCAAGGCGATGGCGGCCCCGGCAGTGAGTTTGCGGTAGGGGTAGAGATAACGCAGCAGGTAGCGCAGCGAGCCGATTTTGCCTTTGGCGGGGATGTTGGCGGATTGGTTCATAGACTCACCGTAATCGATTCACTGGCCATTTCAGCAGCCAAGGTATCATAGAGCATGCGCCCATCCGGCAATTGCCACTGCTGCAAGGCTTCATCGAAACGAAAATGCAGGCCGCCAAGGTTGGCCGAGGCATACCAGAGCTGTTGGGTGGGGGCGTGCTTACTTAATATATACGTCGTGCCGCCAAGGGTGCGTATGGTCAGGATGCCGGCCTGAAGTTCGAGCTCATCGAGCTTGCCGGTCACGTATGCTTCATCGAGTCGATCGAAGCAGTGGGTGAGGGTTGCGTCGGCAACGGCGTGGTAATGTTTTTCATCCATGCTGCGTGCATAGCATGCTTATGAAAGGAGGCAAGCGCCGCGCATCACTGCATTTTTTATTATGACAGAATAAAAAATTAGGCTACCTAGGCGCGCATGACGGAAAAACCGAAAAAACCAGTGAAGCGCAGCAGCAAACCCGGCAGCGCGCGCAGC
The DNA here is from genome assembly GCA_964578965.1 of uncultured Azospirillum sp. GTDB lineage: Bacteria > Pseudomonadota > Alphaproteobacteria > Rickettsiales > UBA3002 > QFOX01. The sequence continues at coordinate 9,125 of CAZOFC010000065.1, read as the reverse complement.
CCCCGCAAAGTGGCGGTGCCTAACCCGACGCGCAATGTCAGCTATCGCGGGAATCCGGCCTATCGCGGTGCCAAGCTCAAGCGCCGCAGCGGGCGCCTGAAGGCGTGGCTACAAAGCCGCCTGTGGTGGGCGGCGGTGGTGCGCACCCTGTTTGCTGGGTTTATTTTGCTTGGGCTTGCGCTGGTTTATTTCGCCTCGCAACTGCCGGATATTCGCAAACTCGACACGATTAAAAAGCAGCAAGGAATTACCATTGAATCCGCCGATGGGCGCGTGCTTGCCAACTACGGCGATGTGTATGGCCGCTACATTGCCTATGACCAGTTGCCCAAGCCCCTCGTGCTTGCGGTGATTGCGACTGAGGACCGCCGGTTTTTTGAACATCACGGTGTTGATTTCTTTGGCATCGCCCGCGCCATGATCACGAATGCCGTTGCTGGCCATGTGGTGCAGGGCGGCTCGACGGTGACACAGCAGGTGGCGAAGAATGTGTTTCTCACCCCCGAGCGCTCCATTAGCCGCAAATTCCAGGAAGTGCTACTTGCCTTCTGGCTTGAGGCGCGGTTTAGCAAAAAAGAGATTATGGCGATTTACCTCAACCGCGTGTATCTCGGCGGTGGCTCCTTCGGGGTGGATGCGGCGTCGCGCCGCTATTTCAATAAGTCAGTCGAGGACATCAATCTCTATGAGTCGGCGCTGCTCGCCGGGTTGCTCAAAGCGCCCTCGCGCTATTCGCCGGCGGCGAGTGAAGAGCGCGCCAAGGCACGCGTGCACCAGGTGCTACTTAACATGGTGGATGCGGGATACCTGAAAAAGAAAGATGTAACCCCGACATTAGAGAATTATGCCAAAGCCCCGTCGCATAAATCCGAAGGGGGCGATGTACGTTACTTCACGGATTGGATCGTCGATACCATTCCCGATGTGGTGGGGCAGGTGGATGAGGACATGGTCGTTACCACCACGATGGATGCGAAGCTGCAGCGTGAAGCCTCGGATGCGATTCAAAATGTGATCAGTGTCGAGGGGCCGAAGAAAAACATTACGCAAGGCGCGCTGGTCTCGATGATGCCCGATGGGGCGGTGCAGGCCATCGTCGGCGGGCTTGATTACAGCAAGAGTCAGTTCAACCGCGCGGTACAGGCGAAGCGCCAACCAGGTTCGTCGTTCAAGTTGTTTGTGTATCTCGCAGCACTTGAGGCAGGGCTCACGCCGCAATCGACGGTGAATGACGCGCCTGTGACCTTGCAAGTCGGTAATAAAACCTGGTCGCCGGATAATTTTGAAGTGGGCGGTTACCGCGGTGAAATCCCGATGGTCGAGGCGATTCGCTATTCGCTGAACACCGTCTCGGTGCGGTTGAGCCAATATACGGGCGTCAGCCGCGTGGCGGCGATGGCAGAGCGTTTGGGTATCCCTAATGTGCCAAGCCACCCGTCGATTGCGCTGGGTTCAGTGGAAGCCACGCTGCTTGAGATGACCGGGGCCTACGCCCATTTGCCTAACGGTGGGCGCAAGGTGGTGCCGTATGGTATCACCCGCATCCGCACACGTGACGGCAAGGAGATTTATAAGCGCCCTGAGGGCGATGCAGATACGGTGCTAGCCAAAGGTGTCGTCGAGATGATGAATTATATGTTGGTGGATGTGGCGCGGCGCGGCACCGGCACCAAGGCGGCGATTGCAGGCCACCCGGTGGCAGGTAAAACCGGCACCAGCCAAGATTATAAGGACGCCTGGTTCATTGGCTTCACCCCGCAGCTGGTGACGGGTGTCTGGGTGGGGAACGATGATAACAAATCCATGAAGCGGGTGACGGGCGGCAGTGTGCCATCCATCATCTGGCATGATTTCATGACGCATGCGATGGCGGGGAAACCCGTTAAATCCATCCCGACCAGTGCGGGCTCAAGCGAAGGCTTGCTGCCGTGGTTATTTGGCGGTGAATCAGCAACGGTTGATGGGGCAGAAAATGCGCTGGGCGTCGCCCCAAGCGAGCAGCATGCGGTGCCGGAAAACTCACCCTTTGGCCTTGAGAATAATGGCAACGAGCCGTTACCTGTGGGGCAAAATGCCGGGCAAGCCCAAGGCGGGATTGCGCCTGCCCCAGCCTTTGTTGCCCCTGAGGAGCGCCCCGCCGCAGCGCCCCCCGCACAGGAAAATAAAGGCGATGCGCTAAGCCCAGAGTTTTGGGACAAGCTGATGAAAAAAGCGCCGACGATCGATAAGAGCAAAATCGAGTATAGCTACCCGGGTGATGAATAAGCGTTAAAGCGTCAGCACTATTATTTAGTGCCTATTCGCTCACGCGTTAAAGCGATAGAGATCTTTGCCGTGTAGCTTGAGCCAATCTTTCGCGGCTTCGTAATCCGGGCAGATGCTTTCGACACAATTCCAGAATGCGGCGGAGTGGTTCATATGGCGTAGGTGCGCCACCTCATGGGCGACAACATATTCCATCACCTCTTTGGGTGCGAAGATGAGGCGATAGGAGAAGGACAGGCGTGCGGTCGAGGAACAGCTACCCCAGCGGCTACGTGTGTCGCGCACGGTGACGCGGTTGATGCGGCGGCCAATCATCGCGCCATAACGTAGGGCGAGCGTGGTCAAGGTCTGGCTCGCGATTTTGCGAAGCGCGACATTCACATGTTCGGGGAACGCATCACGCTCGCCGGACACAAAGAGGGTGTCGTCGCGGATCATCCAGCCGCGTTTCATTTCAGGGTCGTGTTTGATGCGCGCGCGCTTGCCAAGCAGTGGAATCACCACGCCGGGTTTGATTTGTTTTTTGCTTGGCATGTCGTGCAAGGTTTGCACGAGCCATTCCGATTTTTGCATGAGGAAGATGAGACCATCGCTGACGCGCGTGTGGCGTGGCAGCGTGAGCGAGATGGCATGGTTGGTTGGATTGTAACGCAGACAGATTCGCTTCGCGCGCTGGTGACGACGAATCACGAGCGGGAGCATCTCTTCTCCTACTTGCAGAAAGTCGGGCAACTCATTGTTGCTCCATGCATTACGCATTCCATTGCTCATCGAGTTTCCTGTTCTTTTATTTTTGTTGTTGGTGGTTGCTGCGTTGTTGTTGCGTAAAAGCCAAGCCACGCAGTAGGGTCAGCATAAGAACAGCGGAGCCGCCCGGTCAATAGGGCTTACGGCAAACCCGCAAAAAATATTTTTATCCACAGGCTCACAAGCAAGGCATTCAACCATAATATGAAGTTTCCTCAGTCGTTTATTGAAGAAATTCGTACCCGTATCCGCGTCTCTGAGGTGGTGGGTAAGGCGGTGACCCTGCGTCGGGCAGGGCGCGAATACCATGCTTTGTGCCCGTTTCATAAGGAGAAATCGCCTTCGTTCACGGTCAATGACGAGAAGGGGTTCTTCCACTGCTTTGGCTGCGGTGCACATGGGGATGTCATTGGCTTTACAATGGACTACGAGCATCTGGGCTACCGCGAAGCTATTGAGCGACTGGCCGGCCTCGCCGGGTTGAGTGTTCCTAGATTAACACACGCAGAGGTTGAAAAAGAAAAGAAAGCGCAATCGCTCCATGATGTCATGCAGCATGCGACGAGCTGGTTTGAACATCAGCTTGAGCACTCAGCGGAAGGCGAATTGGCGCGGCGATATCTGCGCGAGCGCGGACTCAGCGACGATACCATCGCGCGGTTTCGCATCGGTTATGCACCGGCAGATCGCGATGCGCTGATGAAAGCGATGCAGCCACTCGGTATCACCACCGCACAACTCATCGAAGCGGGGATGCTGATCAGTGTCGAGGATCGTTCGCCGTATAGCCGCTTCCGTCGCCGACTGATGTTTCCGATTCGTGACCGCAAGAGTAAAGTGATTGCCTTTGGCGGGCGCGTGCTGCCGGGTGACCCGAACGCCGACGCGCCGAAATATCTGAACTCACCTGAGACGCCACTGTTCAGTAAGGGCCGCCAGCTCTTCAACCTCGACCTTGCGCGCCGTGCCGCGTTCGATGCCAAGCAGCTAATCATCTGTGAAGGTTATATGGATGTGATTGCGCTGGCGCAGGCCGAGGTGATGCATGCAGTGGCGCCACTGGGCACTGCGATTACGGCCGAGCAACTGCAGTTATGTTGGCAATTGGTGGATGAACCGACGCTGTGTTTGGATGGGGATAGTGCTGGCCAACGCGCCATGACCCGCGCGACGGAATTGGCGTTGCCGTTACTGGTGCCGGGCAAAACATTGCGCGTAGCCGTGATGCCAAAGGGGGATGATCCGGATTCACTGATTCGTAATGTAGGCCGCCAGGCGTTTGATGAGGTGATTGCGCGCGCCCAACCGCTTGCCAGCATTTTGTGGCAGCAGACGATGGGCACACCCGTGAACACCCCCGAAGCGCGTGCCGCGCAAGAGCAGCAGCTAATGCTAAAGGTAAACCAGATCAAGCACCCAACGGTGCAGCATTATTATAAACAGCATGTGCGCGACCGCTTGCGCGAGATGCAGCAGACCGCGTTCCAGAATCGCCCCGCCTTTGTGCGTGGCAGCTTCAAGAAAGGGAGCAACGCGGGCCAGACGAGTTATATGGACGCGCCATTGCCGCCCCTTGCGCGCACGGCGGATACAAGTTTGCTGATGCCTGCGAGCAATCTGATTGCGCTGGTGGTAGCATGCCCGTCACTTCTGATGCAATCGGCGGCGGAGGAATGCTGGCTGCATGCACCGATGCCTGCCAGTTGGCAGCAACAGGTGCATCACCTGATTACTGAGCTGCATATTGAATCACCCAACCTGACGAGTGAATCGCTGTGGCAAACGCTGTGTGAGGAGGCGCCCAAAGAATCCTGCACGCAAATTGTGAAGGCGATGGAGACGCTTGGGATTGAGCTGAGCAAAGACACCATCCAACGTGAGGGACGGGCGCAGCGGCTATGGGGTGAGGTGGTGAATGATGTGGACCGGGCACGCCTGCGCGCCGAGTGTGCCGAGGCGGAAGCCGAGCTTGCTCGCGAACTTAACGATGAGAACTTCAATCGCCTGATGGCCCTCAAAGCCCAGCTAGAGGCAATTGACCGCGAGCGCTCGCGCTTTTACCGCGAGGACCCGCTGAGTGGGGCAATATAACTTCAACCGGCTGTATCTTATACTTTTTATGGATTTTTTGTGGATCAAATTAAGGCCAGATGCGCATAAATCCGCTTAGGCGCTTGAGTTTCCTTGAGAACTATGCATAAGTCACGCCTCTATCGACCAATCATTAGCGTGGGGGCATGCGCATTATGGCGACGAAGAAATCAGCGAAAAAAGTGGTGGCAAAAAAACCGAAACCAGCAGCGAAGAAAATTCCTGCCAAAAAACCGGTAGCAAAAAAAGTGGTGGCGAAAAAAGCGCCTGCAAAAAAATTGGTGAAAGCGCCTGCCAAAAAAACGCCGGCGAAAAAAACCGTCGCGAAGAAACCGATAGCGAAGAAGCAAGCAGCCAAGCCTGTGGCAAAAAAAGCGCCCGCAAAAACGGTTGCGAAAAAAACATCCACAAAACCGGTGAAGCCCCTTGCTAAATCTGCGGGTAAGGTTACATCAGCGCGTCAGGCTCCCACCTCCATTACGAAGAAAGCGACGCAACAACCTCCTATGCCAGTGAAAAAATCGACGCCGCAACCGGCAAAATCCGCTGCCAAAACCCCTGCAAAAGCTGAACCCAAAAAAGCCAAAACCGCCGCTCCTGCCAAAGGCAAAGCGGATGACGCAAGCGTGAGCGATGCGCTTGAAGCCAAGCTGCTGAAGCTAGGTAAGGCACGTGGAATTTTGACCTACGATGATTTGAATAAATACCTGCCGGCAGATGAGTTTTCACCCGAAGTGATTGACGAGCTGATTACCAAGCTTGCGGCGAAAGGTGTCAAAGTCATCGAGCTGCCGGAAGTGGATGACAAGGTGGATGCGCCGTTTGTCGAGAGCGATGACGACGATGCGGCCACCCCGCCCAGCGGCGATATGGTGATTGATATGGAGCCCGAGAAACCCGAGGAGTCCTATGGCCGTTCGGATGACCCGGTCCGCATGTATCTGCGCGAGATGGGCAATGTGGAATTGCTCAGCCGCGAAGGCGAGATCGAAATCGCGAAGCGCATTGAATCCGGCCGCGAGATGGTCATCTCGAGCCTGTGCGAATCGCCCACCGTCATGCATATGGTGCTTGGCTGGCGTGATAAACTCGCCGCGAGTGAAATGCTGCTGCGCGAAGTGATCGACCTGGATGCGACCTATGGTGCGGGCACCGAAGATAAGTTTGCCGATGCGCAGCGCGAGCAGGGAGACGACATCGAGGAAGAAGAAGAGGAAGAGGACGAGTACGACGCGCTCGAAGGTGGGCGTAAGGAAAAAATCGAAGCCGACGAATACGATGATGAGGCGGTGCTCTCGCTCGTCGCGATGGAGCAGGAGTTGCTTCCCGCCGTGCTTGAGAAATTCGATGCGTTTGCAAAAGTATCGAAACAGCTGCGTAAACTGCAGGAAAAACGCCACGCGCAAGCGCTTGGCGAAGGCGATGTGACGAACGCCGATAACAAGAAATATCCAGCATTGCTCAAAGAGACGGTCGAGATCATGCTCGACATCCGCTTCAATAATGCGCGGGTGGAAGAGCTGATGCATACGCTCTATGCCGTGAATAAGCGCCTGATCGCGACTGAGATGCAGCTGCTCAAGCTTGCCGAAAAAGCGGGCGTGAAGCGCGCGAACTTCCTGCAGCACTACAACGGGCGCGAGCTTGATCCTGAATGGCTGAAGTCTGTCGCCAAGCTCAAGGAAAAAGGCTGGAAGGAATTTGCCGAGAAGTACAAGGATGCGATTGAGGATCTACGCAAAGAGATCAGCAAAATCGCGACTGAAACCGGCATGGATATTTCGGAGTTCAAGCGCGTGGTATTTGCGGTGAGCAAAGGTGAACGCGACGCTGGCCGTGCGAAGAAAGAGATGATCGAGGCGAACCTTCGTCTTGTGATTTCGATTGCGAAAAAATACACCAACCGTGGTCTTCAGTTCCTTGACCTGATTCAAGAGGGTAATATCGGCCTAATGAAAGCGGTGGATAAATTTGAATACCGCCGTGGTTATAAGTTCAGTACCTACGCGACGTGGTGGATTCGTCAGGCCATCACCCGCAGCATCGCGGATCAGGCACGCACGATTCGTATTCCCGTGCACATGATCGAGACCATTAACAAGATCGTGCGCACCAGCCGCCAGATGCTGCATGAAATTGGCCGCGAGCCAACGCCGGAAGAGCTCGCTGAGCGGCTGGTGATGCCACTGGATAAGGTGCGCAAGGTGATGAAAATTGCCAAAGAGCCAGTATCGCTTGAAACCCCGATTGGTGATGAAGAAGATTCGCACCTTGGCGATTTCATCGAGGATAAAAATGCGGTACTGCCGGTTGATTCCGCAATTCAAAGCAATCTGCGTGAGGTGACAACGCGAATTCTGGCGAGCCTCACCCCGCGTGAGGAGCGTGTATTGCGCATGCGCTTTGGGATCGGGATGAACACCGACCATACACTTGAGGAAGTAGGCCAGCAGTTCTCGGTGACGCGTGAACGTATCCGCCAGATTGAGGCAAAGGCGCTACGTAAACTCAAGCACCCATCGCGCTCGCGTAAAATGCGCTCGTTCCTTGATAACTGACGGTTTTGAGTTAGCGGGTGACCGCTTATGAAACCGTCATCCCCGCGAAGGCGGGGATCTGGTGAAGAATAAGATAAAGATACGCACATGTGTTGGAATGACAAAAAGGAGTAAAGGTATGGCGGCAACACTTGGCACCAAACTGCATACCTGGATGTATGGTAAATTCATCGGCCGTGATGAATTCGGCAATCGCTATTTTGAAAGCAAGCGCGCAAGCAAGGGCGAAAAGAAGCGCCGTTGGGTAATCTATGAGGGTGTCGCAGAGGCCAGTAAAGTGCCGCCCGCATGGCATGGTTGGCTGCATTACACGCTCGATGCACCGCTGAGTGAAACCAAGCAGCATTCGTGGCTCAAAACGCATATCCCGAACCTGACGGGCACCACGGGCCGCTATTTGCCTGCCGGTCATATCAGCAAAGGGGGGTCGCGTGCGCCCACTGCCGCCGATTATCAACCTTGGACGCCAGAGTAATGCTGGCTCGTGGCACCATTACGCTATTGATGCTTGCGTCACTTGCAGGCTGTGCGGGAAGCGTGACTGGTAACGAAGCAGGTTTGGGCCTTGGCAGGCTTGACACGGTTTCCAAAGAAGAAATAGAAAATGAAGCGTGGTTTGACGAATTTTACGGCAGACGCAAAGAGCAGTAATTCGGGTATCGATTCGAGGGGATTCCATGGCCAATAATGCAATTGAAACAGTGATGGGTGCCGTCGTTCTTGCCGTGGCGGGTGGGTTTCTCTACTTCGCATATAGTAACAGCGACGTGAAGCCGATTGAAGGCTATAGCCTTACCGCATCGTTCACGAATATCAGCGGGATTGGTCCGGGCAGTGCGGTGCGTGTCGGTGGCATCAAAATTGGCGTGGTCGAATCGCTTGATCTTGACCCCAGTAATTTTCAGGCGATTGCGAAATTGCGTATCGGCGACAATGTGAAGCTGCCGCGTGACTCGTCGGCATCCGTGCAAAGCTCGGGGCTGCTTGGTGATAAATTCCTTTCGCTTGAACCCGGTGGAGACGAAACGAATCTGGCCGATGGCGAGAAAATCGCCTTTACGCAGCCTTCCGTGAGCCTTGAGGAGTTGATTGGTAAGTTTGTCTTCTCAGGCGGTGGGGCGGACAAGGCTGGAAAAGACGCATCCGTAGATGCGGGCGCTGCCGATGCGGGTCACGACCTTACCGTAGAATAGTAGGGTGGCGATGCAGCGGCGTGCGCTAACATTCCTCGTGCTAGTGCTGGCCGCAGGCGCGCTGCATGCCCAAACCTCCGAGCCAGCTGAGGAAGCGCCTTCGCGCATCGTGCCAATCGAACCCGATCAATCCATCTATAGCACAAAAGCCCCAGCCAGTGAGAATGCGACTAAGCCCGCCCTCGCGCCAGTGCCATTTGGGCGCGGCGAATCTTCTGGGGCGGCTTCGGTGCCGGCGAACCCGCCGCGGAGTCTCACGCCGGGCGGGAGT
>CAZOFC010000064.1:0-10620 GCA_964578965.1 uncultured Azospirillum sp. | reverse complement strand
CTCACCAACATCCGCGATGGTGTGGCCATCCGTCAAGAGCGCACCTTTGGTATCAAGGCCGCTTTCGGGGTCCATCAACCGCGCGTTGATATAGGCAACTTTTTTGCCAGCGTTGTTGCGGGTGGGTTTGGTGAAGTGGGTCATTGTGTTCGCTCGTTTATTCTTAACTGTTCTTGAACGGATCTTAGCATGGTAAAACTTATTTTCTCTTGAAGGCTTCCTTCAGTAAAAGGCCTACGCGCAATAAAAATTGAATCTTTAAGTTCGCGTAATTCTTTTGGAGACATAAGCTTAAGGCTCTCTTGAAATTTAATCATTTCTGTGTGTGTTTGGTAATTAGCAAAATCAATATCCATTATTTTGTTCTCCCAACAACAATTCCAACACCGCTTGGCGCACCGCCACGCCCATTTCCACTTGGTCGAGCACGGCGCTGCGGCTGATGTCGTCGGCCACATCCGTATCAATCTCCACCCCGCGGTTCATGGGGCCAGGGTGCATGACGAGCGCATCGGGCTTCGCGTGTTTCAGTTTTTCGTAAGAAAGGCCGTAACCCATAAAATAATCGCGCACGCTGGCAATGCCGCGCCCGGCCATGCGTTCATTCTGGATGCGCAGCATCATCACCACATCCGCATCCTTTAAGCCTTCCACCATGTTCGTGGTGTAACCCACGCCGAAATTTTCCACGCCCGTGGGCATCATTGTCGGTGGGGCAATGAGGGTAACCTGCGCACCCATGATTTTGAGGAGGTGGATGTTGGAACGCGCGACGCGGCTGTTCGCAATATCGCCACAAATTGCGACCTTGAGGCCCTTGAGCGTGCCTTTTTTGCGGCGGATGGTGAGGGCATCAAGCAGCGCTTGGGTGGGGTGTTCGTGCGCGCCATCCCCCGCATTAATCACATGGGCGGTGACTTTCTCGGCAATCAACTGCACAGCACCTGCTTGCGCATGGCGCAGCACAATCGCATCCGCCTGCATGGCGTTGAGTGTCATGGCGGTATCGAGCAGGGTTTCCCCCTTGTTGGTGCTCGAGGTGCTGGCGCTGATGTTGATGACATCCATGCTTAGGCGCTTGCCCGCCAGTTCGAACGAGGTGCGAGTGCGGGTGGAGTTCTCGAAAAACAGGTTGATAAGCGTGCGCCCACCAAGGATTTTGTGTTTTTTATCGATTGCGCGGTTGCGGGTGACGTAGTGTTCGGCGGCATCAAGAATCGCTTGAATATCGGAGGCTGCCATGCCTTCGATCTGAATCAAATGGCGTGGCCAGGACAGTGCTGAACTCGTGGCGCGTGTCGTCATCGGCACGACCATTAAAGGCGGGCGGCGCAAAAAGCAAGTGCGCTATCTGTAGCGTGCTTTGAAGCGCCATATTTCGTCATCGCCCGAATCGCTTTGCGATTATAGGGCGATCCAACTCAGTCGTCTTAAGCTGGATTCCCCTATAATTTCATGAAGAATGAAATTCGGGGAATGACGGAGTTTGCAGAAATTGCCTAGGACTATACACACAGCTATTTAACTATTTATTCATGGGCGCGCGCATGCTAGTGCGTAGGTTATGAAAAAAATCTCCGTTGTGCTTACCCTTACCACCGCGCTCGCGCTTAGCGCATGCGACAGCATCGCAGGGAAGCAATGGCTTGACCCCGATACGACCTTTGCGACCATCCCGCAGCCGACGCTCAAGGGCATCAACGAAACGCAGGAAGAAATTGCGAAAGAAGCTGCCGCCAATGGCGATTTCGTGCGCGCGGGGCAGTTTTATGCGCAGCTGGTGGGCAGCAATAAAGGCACGCCCGAGCAGGTATTGCGTTACAAAATCGGCCTTGCTGAAGCACATCGCCGCCTTGGCAACCACGAGGCAGCCATCGCCATGTATGAAGAGCTCTATGGCCAGAACCGCAACAACCTTGATATTGCTGAAGGCCGCGCCTTGACCCTGATGGGCAGCGGCAAGGTGACCGAAGCGGGGCGTGCGTTCTCGGAAGTGCTGGAGCGCGATAAGCGCCGCTGGCGCACCCTGAATGCGCTGGGCATTTTGTTCGCGAGCAAAAACATGGTGCCTGAGGCGGTTGCCTATTACACCGAGGCGCTGAACGTGAGCCCTGATAATGCAGCCGTGCTGAACAATGTGGGCCTAAGCTATGCGATTGACCGCCAGTTCGAGCGCGCACTTGCAGCGCTCGAGCAGGGCGTGCGCGTGAGCAAAGCCCCAGCCCAACGTAAGCAGATTGATTTGAACCTCGCGCTGGTGGCGGGGGTTTCTGGCAACTTTGATGCCGCGCGCGATATTGCCAGCAAATATTACGAAGGGGCGGCGCTTGATAATAACCTTGGCCTTTATGCCCATCTTGCGAAGGACGATGCGCTCGCGAAAAGTTACCTCAACAGCGCGCTTAGCCAAAGCCCAGTCTATTACGAGCGTGCGTGGGAGAATCTTGAGATTGTCAACGGCGCAGGTGGTGTCAGCCGTTGGGATGCGCCAGATAAACCTGCCACGGCACTGCCAAAGGTGGATGTGTTGAAGTCCCCCGCAAAATCGAAGGCGCGGAAAAAATCTGCTGCTGCAACGGATGCACGCGTGACCGCGAAGGAGCCACTGCCGCCAGAAGTTGCCTTCGACGAAGAAGTGCCGATGGGGAAGTAGTCGTGAGTTGTGAATCGTGAGTCGTGAGTCGTGACATAATAACCGGAATGCCACTTTCTTGCCCTCTCCCTTGAGGGAGAGGGTTGCGAAGTCTTGGTGCGTGAAGCGCCTAGACGGCGCTGGGTGAGGGGGATGTTTCGCTTAATACGATGGATTGACTCAGTATTGCTTTGGAATCGCTTCTCTCGCTTTGCTCGGGTCCCACCTGCGCAGGAATGACAATAGCCGCTACTCGCGATGAACCTTTGGCCCGCCGGGGGCTTGGCAGGTGGCCATCACCTCAATGCGGTTGATGTTGACATGCGCAGGCTGGGCAATGCTCCAGCGAATGGTCTCGGCAATATCCTTGGCATGCAAGGGCTCGGCATTCGCATAGACCGCTTGCGCGCGCGACGCGTCGCCTTTGAAACGCACCATCGAGAATTCAGTATCGACCATCCCCGGCTCGATGCTCGTCACGCGGATGGGGCTGCCGAGCAGATCCGAGCGCAGGGCGAGCGAAAGATAGGTCAAGAATGCTTTGCTCGCGCCATAGACATGCGCGCCGGGGTAGTGATATGTGCCCGCGATGGAGGAGAGGTTGATGATGTGCCCGCGCCCACGCGAACGCATACCGGGCAAAATTTCACGGGTCATGCTCAGCACGCCCATGAGGTTGGTATCGACCATCACCTGCCAGTCGTCGTAGCTCGCTTCGTCGAAGGCCTCAAGGCCGAGCGCTAAGCCCGCGTTGTTCACCAAGACGTCAATTTCTTTCCAACCATCGGGCAGGCCGCGAATGGCGGCAAGGCTCGCCTCGCGGTCGCGCACATCGAAGGTGAGGAGGTGCACATCGCAATCAAGCGTGGCCGCTAGTTCGGCCAGTTTGCCCGCACGCCTGCCAGTGAGGATGAGACGGTGGCCCTCAGCCGCCAGTAGTTCCGCCGTCGCTTTCCCAATGCCAGCCGAAGCGCCGGTGATAAGAATGGTTTTTGTTCTATCCATTATCGTGCTCCATTACATGTCACCCCGTTTTTACAACGGGGTCCAACTACCTTCTTATTATAAAAAGCGGGATGCCGTCGTAAAGACGGCATGACAGCTACTTTAATTCAGGCATTTTTCTCCAAGCTCTTTGCTTCATCCCACAGCGCGCCCATATCGTTGAGCGAGGCATCAGCGAATGCTTTGCCTTGGGCTTTCAAGCCGTCCTCGACATGATTGAAGCGGCGGGTGAATTTTTCGTTAGTGCCGCGAAGGCATGTTTCCGCATCATGGCCGGTGAAGCGCGCAAGGTTGGTGACCGCGAACAGCAAATCACCGAGCTCATCCGCCACCGCCGCTTTATCTTCCACAATCATTGCCTGCTCGACCTCCATCAATTCCTCGCGGATTTTGGCGATGACACCGGAAACCTCCGGCCAATCAAAACCCACGCGGGCAGCGCGTGCTTGCAGCTTCTGCGCACGCATGAGGGCGGGCAGGGCGGTGGGCACATCATCGAGCACGCGCTCGCGCTTTTTGCTTTTGCGCTCGGCAGCTTTGATCACTTCCCAGTTTTCGGTCTGTGCTTCGGCGGTTTTGATATCGGCGCTGCCAAACACATGCGGGTGGCGGCGGATCATTTTTTCACTGATGGATTTTACGACATCATCGAATGTAAAACTGCCTGCTTCACTCGCCATTTGCGCGTGGAATACCACTTGCAGCAGCAGATCACCCAGCTCGTCGCGCAGCTCGTGCATGTCCCCTTTGGCGATGGCCTCGGCTACCTCATAGGCTTCCTCGATGGTGTAAGGCGCGATGGTGGCGAAGTTCTGCTCCAGATCCCACGGGCAGCCGCCGTTTGGGTCACGCAATTTCGCCATAATATCGAGGAGTGATTGCATATCGTGATGGCGCATCTTGCAGTTTCCTTAGAATCGTTTAGGTAAGCATTACTGGATTCCCGCCTTCGCGGGAATGACAAAAATAAATCGTGTGAAACCCTATGCATCGTTTTGCCAGCCCCGCCCAGTTTGCACGCATGAGCAGCGCTGTGTTGCCGTTTGCCACGGCCGTGGCAACATTGTGCGCGGTGCTTGGGCTTTACCTGGGGCTTGCAGTGGCGCCTGATGATTACCAGCAAGGGCCGATGGTGAAGATCATGTATATCCATGTGCCTTCGGCGTGGTTAGCAAGCGCCTGCTATGCCTTCATGGCCATGATGTCGGCGAGTTTTCTTATTTGGCGGCATACGATGGCCGATGTATTGGCGCGCTCGGCAGCGCCGATTGGCGCCGTGTTCACGCTCATTTGCCTCATCACCGGCATGCTGTGGGGCAAGCCCACCTGGGGCGCCTATTGGGTGTGGGATGCGCGGTTGACCAGCATGCTGCTGCTGTTCTTGCTCTATATGGGTTATCTGGGCGTGGCGATGAGCGGCGAGCATTCGGAAAAAGTGAAGGTGGCGAGCGCGTGGCTCGCGCTGGTGGGGGCGATTAATTTGCCGGTCATCAAATATTCGGTGGAGTGGTGGAATAGTTTGCACCAAGGGGCGAGCATTTTGCGTAAAGGTGGGCCAAGCATTGATGGCTCGATGCTCACGCCGTTATTGCTGATGATTGCAGCCTTCACGGCGTTGTTTGTGGTGCTACTGATGGTGCGCGCCGATACCATGCTGAAACAGGTCAAACTACGCCGCTTGCAAATTCAGCGCATTGCGCTAAAAAACGCCGCGATTGATTAAGGTTCCAGGTTTCAGGTTCCAGGTGCTAGCAAGGCGTGGCCTCGTTGAGCACAACAAACCTTCTTCCTGAAACCTGGAACCTGGAGCCTGGAACCTGACATGACCTTCGTTGTGACCGATGCCTGCGTTGCCTGTAAATACGCCGATTGCGTAGAGGTGTGCCCCGTGGATTGTTTCTACGAGGGCGAGAACATGATCGTCATCAACCCCGATGAATGCATTGATTGCGGGGTGTGTGAGCCGGAATGCCCGGTCGAGGCCATTAAGCCCGAATCGCCGGAGCTACTGAACTGGGTCGAGATCAACCGCGAATATGCGATGCAGTGGCCTGTCATCACTAAGAAAAAGCCTGCCTTGCCGGATGCTGAAAAATACAAGGATGTGCCGAATAAATTCGAGACGCTGTTCAGCCCAAAACCGGGTGGGCAGGATTAGTCGTGAGTCGTGAGTCGTGAGTGTAAGAACCTGAGTGCCATCTTTTTTTTCCTCGCCACCACGCAGTGGGGGAGAGGATTGCGAAGCCTTAGCGCGTAAGCGCTTAGGCGGCGCTGGGTGAGGGGGATTATTCTATTAAGGAAGATGGACCCCGTCGTAAAGACGGGGTGACATGTCGTGAATAATGGCCAAGCAGCCCCTAACCATGCAAAATACCGCGATGCAGCAAAATTTTTATGCCATTGATTTATATGGTATTTTTAATTTTTATTTAAAAAAGCAACCGTTTTTTTGCTAAATTAACTAAATATTTACCAATCATTTCCCGGATTTTTGTGTTATAACCATGAGAACTTAAGGCGATTCCTCGCGAGAAAGGGACGCTTAAGCTTCCAAGTGTACGAGTGTCTGGCACCCGCCAGTTTCTGGCGGTGGGTCTTTGTTTAACGGTTTAGATGGCGGTGGGCAACTATCGCAATCGCAATGTTAAGGGATGTACAGCATTATGGCAACCAAGTCGAAAGCAAAAGTAGTCAGCAAAGCAAAAGCAAAACCAGCAGCGAAAAAAGCGCCTGCAAAAAAAGTGGTAGCGAAAAAGCCTGCCGCGAAAGTAGCTCCTAAAAAAGTAGTGGCGAAAAAAGCGCCTGCGAAAAAAGCAGCGCCCAAAGCCGCAGCTAAAAAAGTTGTCGCGAAAGTCGCTCCCAAAAAAGCAGTCGCTAAACCAGCGCTGAAAATGGTGGCAAAAAAGCCTGAAGCGAAAAAGCCAGTAGCACCTGCCCCGAAAGCGGTCGTGGCACCAAAGGTTGACACGCGCACCACACTGAACCGCGCACCAAGCCACCAGAACAAGGCGCCGCTGTCGTCAGTCGGGCGTCAGCAGCAGCATAATGGCCGCACCATGTTTGTGGTGCCACCGCAAGTAAGCACCCGCAAGAACAACTTCGCGGTGGGCGAGTTTGTGGTCTATCCAACGCATGGCGTGGGCAAAATCATGGGCCATGAAGTCGAGCGCATCGGTGAGCACGAACTTAAAGTGTTCGTGATTGCCTTTGAAAAAGACAAAATGACCCTGCGCGTGCCAGTGGGCCGTGCAGAAGCGGCTGGCCTGCGCTCGATCTCGAGCAACGACCAGATTGGCAAAGCGCTTGCGACCCTCAAAGGCCGTGCGAAAATTGCCCGCGGCATGTGGAGCCGTCGTGCACAGGAATACGAAGCAAAAATCAACTCGGGTAACCTGGTTGCGATTGCGGAAGTCGTGCGTGACTTGCACAAGAACGTCGATCAGTCCGAGCGTAGCTATAGCGAACGCATGATCTACGAGACAGCAATGCACCGCCTGTGTGGTGAAGTGGCTGCCTCAGAAAAAGTGGACGTGAAAGACGCGCAGGAGCGTTTGCTCAAGGTGCTGCGTAAGCAAGCGGCCATGGCGGCATAAGCATTGCTGTCATCCTGAGCAAAGCGAAGGATCTCTTTTTAAGTGAGATTCTTCGGCGATGCCTCAGAATGACAAGAAATAAAGCCCAGCTTACCTGAAGTTGGCAAACCACGTTTAATCATAAAAAATAGTAGTCATAAAAAAAGCCCCGTCAGGAAACTGGCGGGGCTTTTGGTTATGGGGCTTTGCCCTTGGCGAGGCTTAGTAACCGGTTTTAAACACCAGCGAGCACGCCGCGCCAGAGTTGCTCAGCGAATAGGCCGAAGCGGCCAGTGTGGTGGCGGCAGCCGTAATGCTGCTGCACGCGGTGCCTGCGGTGAGGCCCTGGCTCTCAAGCGTGGTGATACTGCCAATGTCTGGACGGCCATCATCGAGCTTCGTATCTAGGTTCCAGGCCTCTTCTGGCTTTAACACGGCGCCCGGTGTGGCAGCGGCGGTGCCTGAACCAAAATAAAGCACGTCGCCATAGCTACCCTCGAAATACACGGTGCTGGTATTGGCCACGCTGCCCAGGAAGCCGGCATTCCACACCGCATTGCTGAGCTTTGCCTTAGGGTTATTGGTGGGTGCGGTGAGGGTGGTGTTGGCAATGGCGGTGTAGGAGCCTTCAACCAACGCGGCTTTGGCCAGATGAATCCAGAAATTGGAAATCTCGTTGCTGGTTTGTGCGCCCGCTGCACCAATCGCCGTTGCGGTGCTTTCAATCGCGCCATCACCATCGCCGTTACCAGTATCGGTATTGCCCCAGAAGGCAACCGCATTGTTCATATCCCCCGGCAGGGCAAAATATTTATCGCGGAAGGTGCCCATCGCGGTGACGTAGCGTTGATATTCACTGCTGACCGAGCGCAATTCAGCGGCGCGGATGAGGGATTGGCCGGAAAGCACACCCCCAACCAGAAGGCCAAGGATCACAAGTACAATCGATAATTCGACAAGCGAGAACGCTTGGTGGCGTGGTGACATCGTGGTGGTTTTCATAACAATCCTTATGGGTAGTGGATGCATAATGCATCTATACACTCATCACCCTAGCAGCCAAAGCTGAATAGAGCGTTAACTAAGGATTGCATTTAAGATAAATGCGCTCGCGCTATTGGTGTGACATATGCGCAATGGTTTACACCACGCGATTGACCATCAGCTTCTTGATTTCGGCGATGGCCTTGGCAGGGTTAAGGCCTTTAGGGCACGCCTTCGCACAGTTCATGATGGTGTGGCAGCGATAGAGCTTGAAGGGGTCCTCAAGGTCATCCAAGCGGCTACCGGTCGATTCATCACGGCTGTCGATGATCCAGCGATAGGCATGCAGCAAAATGGCCGGGCCCAAATAGCGGTCGGGGTTCCACCAATAGCTGGGGCATGACGTCGAGCAGCACGCGCAGAGAATACACTCATAAAGCCCGTCGAGCTTCTCGCGGTCCTCGGGGCTTTGCAGGCGTTCTTTGCCCGCAGGGGCCGGTGAATCTGCCTTGAGCCATGGCTCGATGGACTCATACTGCGCGTAAAAATGGTTCATGTCGGGCACGAGGTCTTTGACCACTTTCATGTGCGGCAATGGGTAAATATTCACTTCGCCCTTCACATCGGCAATGGCTTTGGTGCAGGCCAGCGTGTTGGAACCATCGATGTTCATCGCGCAGGAGCCACAAATCCCCTCGCGGCAGGAGCGGCGGAAGGTGAGGGAGGGGTCGTGCTCGTCTTTCATTTTGATCAGTGCATCAAGCACCATCGGCGCGCATTTATCGAGATCCACCTCGAAGCGATCAAGGCGCGGGTTTTTGGGCTTACCATCCGCATCCACATCCTCGGGGTCATAGCGGTAGATATTGAACACCTTCACGCGCGAGGCACCCTCAGGGGCAGCGAATTTCTTCCCGTTCTTGGTTACTTTTGAATTTTTTGGAAGTGAGAACTCAGCCATAACTGCTCCTATGATGCTGGGCGAAGAATATTGGGAATAAGACGTTGGCCACCACGCTGTTTGCCGCGAATTTCGGCCACGGTTTTCACCATGGCGATAGTGCGCGCGGGGTTGGTTGGGTGGCTTTGCGAAATATAAATACTATCGGGCGAGGCCTGCGACATGATGCGCCAGAAATCCGGCGCTTGCTCAATCGCAAAGCCCGCACGGGCGAGGATGTAGAGGCCGACATAATCCGCCTCATTCTCAAAATCCGAGGAATAGCGCATGATACCTTGCTGCTGGCCCACTTTGCTGAACATGCCTTGGGTGTTAGCACCTGCGGCCCCAGCGGCAATATCGGCCATCGCGCCAAACAAGGTGCCGACGGTGACATTTTTTCGCTGTGCATCGACATGGCGCATGATGTTGTGCGCGAACTCATGCGCGATGACAAAGGCAAGATGGTTGTCGTTCTTGGCGAAATCGACCATCGCGGGATAGATGGTGACGTTCTGTCCATCCGCATGCGCATTGAGGCCGCGCTCGCTGGGGTCCAAAATCACCTGGAACTGGCAGTTCGCCTCAGCATAGGGTTGGCCCAGTTCACGGCATAAGGCGGACGAGGCTTTCGTCACACGTGAGGCGATGGGGGTGAGGCGCCCAGCCAATGCTTCCACCTGCCGGTGGCCATACGGCTTTTTCTCATTAAAATCGATGGGTGCAAGCTTGGCCGCACGCTCCTGCGCGTGGGCCTCCTCGATGAGTTCCGCACGGGTGACGTCCGGGCTATCCGTGGTTGGTGCCACGCAGGCAGCAAGCGCAAGCATTGCTAAAACAGCAAGCGCTTGGGGCTTGATTGTGAATGTAGCGACACCGCTCATCGTGTGCCCTCATTCAGCTTTTTTTGAACTGCAATCTTCCAGAAAACAGCAAATGCCAGAGCATAGAGGGCTGCCCGGCTGAGACAGATTTTTATTATATAAAGGTAACCAGCCAACGTAATATGGTCAGCCTCTACCACGTTGGTTGTTTCTGCAGTGAAGCTTGTAAAACCGCTCAAGGCGTAGGTAGATGATAAAATCCCAATCACTGACGTCAGCAAAAACATGCACAACACGTATGACTTCAGGCTGGTTGCTTTTATTGCGCGAAGAATCAGGTGGCAGATCGCGGCGTAAATCAAAAACAATGCGTAGAACAGAATTACACTATCGAAAAACCGGCCTAGGGGATTTGATTGCCCCCAGTAAGGATTAAAAAACAGGCTTTGTAGGTTCGTCCATGCAATCAGTACCCAGGGCGCAGCTAACGCGCCCAGCAGAATCGACTTCGTATTCGGCTGTAGGGTCGCTTGATGCATTAATACACGCGCTTTTTGGGTTTCACATATTCCACTTCGTCCGTCATCGTCGTGGTGTGGACGGGGCGGGAGTCAATCTTCGTTTTGCCCTTTTCATCGACCCAGCAGAGGCTATGCTTCATCC
>CAZOFC010000063.1:0-10643 GCA_964578965.1 uncultured Azospirillum sp. | reverse complement strand
GGGTTCCATGTCATCAATGCCGGGCGCCTCGCCGTCGGTCAGGATGGCTTAGTGCCCTGCACGCCGCTTGGCTGCCTGCTGCTGCTCAAGGCGACGCTTGGCAATCTTGCCGGTAAGCATGCGGTCATTCTCGGGCGCAGTAATATCGTCGGCAAACCCATGGCGCAGTTGCTGCTGCGCGAATCCTGCACCGTTACTATTTGCCATTCGCGCACCGAGTTCTTGAGTCAGGAAATTCGCCGCGGTGATATTCTTGTCGCCGCCATCGGCAAGCCAGAGTTTGTCAAAGGTGCGTGGATTAAACCCGGCGCCACCGTGATTGATGTGGGCATCAACCGCATCACCCGCGAGGATGGCACCACCAAACTGGTCGGGGATGTGGATTTTATCGCAGCAAGCGAGTTCGCAACCCATATCACCCCCGTGCCCGGCGGTGTCGGCCCCATGACCATTGCCTGCCTGCTGCGCAACACGCTGCAAGCCGCCTGCGCTAGCGCCGGTGTGGCGTTTCCGTTGGCTTAGGCCACTCTATTCTTCATCGAATTGTCATACATCTGCGCCACGATTATTGTCATGATGTGGGTAGTATTCATTTGTTGTTGAGGTTTTATGAAACATGGCCAATCGCATGTAACGCACGTAACACATATTTCAAAAGGCGTAGAGTCACTCGGTGCCGAGCAGTTTGACAGTCTTGCTCAAGCTTTTGGCTTTCGTAAGGTATCTGGCTACAATAGTTTAGGCGCATCGGAACTACCGTCAAAAGTCCAAAATGCCGTTAATGATATAGTTACTAATGGCGACGCCGCACATTGGATGTCGCAAGAACCCAGCCGGCATTCACTCTGTGCTGCAGCTTTCGGATTCACAGACCCATCAAGGCTAAGCCATGTTGCTCAAGTTGAACAGCGCGGGGCACTGGCAAACAAGCTCTCAGAACTTGCAATCTGATTCTGGTTAAAGTCACCCAACAAAAAAGGGCCCCCGATTGGGAGCCCTTTTCATTTCGTTAGAAGGAATCGTCGAATTAGTTGACGATTTCAACTTCCGCACGGCGGTCACGCCACAGGCACGCCTGTTTCGCTTTGCCTTTGGTGTCTTCGCACTCGGATTGCGACGAGGTCGCGCCGAGGCCTTTCACTTCCGACTTACCGATGACTTTCAGACCTTTACCACGCAGGTAAGCAGCGACTGCGTTCGCACGCTTCTGGCTGAGGCTGAGGTTGTAGTTTGCGGTGCCGATTTCATCAGCGAAGGCAACGATTTTCACCGACGACGCCTTGCTCGACTTGATCGCTTTAGCAAGCGCGTTCAGCTTGGTTTTTGCCGCTGGGGTCAGCGCCGAGCTGTTGAAGTTGAAGTAAACGGTGCGCAGTTCGGTGGTCAGGCCTGCACCCGCACACTCACCGCCTTTAGAATCAAACTTCGTGATCACGCAATCGCCAGCGCTGGTGAGAACCACGCCGCCGAATGAATCTTGAACTGCCGCTTTACCCGATGGTACGCCACCGGTCGATACGCTCCAGCCACCAGCATTGCCACCACGGCTGCCGGTCATCGCGTTTGCCGATGCTACGATGAACAGCGCACCAGCAGCTGCCATAATCGTCGTTGTTTTGAGAAGTTTCATGATGATTTCCTTAAGCTCAATATATGTTAATCGCTACACCGCACGCGTCACTTGCGCGAGCCATGCATCGGGACTATATCTGGCGAATCAGTATTCAAGATGCAAACACTCTGTCGCGCGAAACGCCCTGAGGGGGTGAAGAAACCGCAACTGTTGCAACTTTATCACAGCTGTGGCCGGGAGAAAGACTCTATGGATAAGAAACTGAAATCTAACGAAGAATGGGCAAAAACTTTGTCGCCATCGCTTTATCGTGTGGCTCGCGAAAAAGGCACCGAGCGCCCCTTCACCGGTAAATACACCGACGAAAAGGCCCAAGGCACCTATCACTGCGCCTGCTGCGGGGCCCCCTTGTTTGAAAGCGACAATAAGTTCGATTCCGGCTGCGGCTGGCCGAGTTTTGACGCCCCCGCCGGCGCCATCGATGAACACCGCGATACGAGCCACGGCATGATCCGCACCGAAGTCACCTGCGCCAGTTGT
Organism: uncultured Azospirillum sp.; assembly: GCA_964578965.1. Classification (GTDB taxonomy): domain Bacteria; phylum Pseudomonadota; class Alphaproteobacteria; order Rickettsiales; family UBA3002; genus QFOX01. The sequence goes on along the minus strand of CAZOFC010000063.1, from coordinate 8,530 downwards.
GATGCGCATCTCGGCCATGTCTTCCCCGATGGACCACGGGAAACCACTGGCCTACGCTACTGCATTAATTCCATCAGTTTGGATTTGAAGAAGCGTTAGTTTTTTAGCACTACGTGCCTGACGAGGGCCTTGCCCTCGAGCTCCCGCTCGCCAAGCGGCTCACGCCATAAAGCGCTACGCAAGGATAAATTCCACTTACTGCGTCTTTATTGCCTTCACCACTGCACGGTACGCTGCGACATTCGCTTCATGTTCCTTGAGTGTTGCGGCAAAGCGGTGCCCGCCGGTGCCGGTCGCCACAAAATACAGCGCATCCGTCGCCTGCGGATGAAGCGCTGCTTCCAGTGCGGCGCGGCCAGGGTTGCAAATCGGGGTGGGCGGCAAACCTGCCCGGGTATAGCTATTATGTGCGGTGTCGCGTGCAAGGTCCCCTTTGGTGAGTGCTCGCCCCATCGGCGTGTGTCCCTGCGCCGCCTCGATACCATACACCACCGTCGGGTCCGATTGCAGCATCATGCCCAAACGCAAGCGGTTGGTGAACACCCCCGCCACCAGCCCGCGCTCGCTGCCAAGGCCCGTTTCCTTTTCAATCACCGAAGCGAGGATGATTGCCTCCTGCGGCGTATTAATCGGCAACCCTTCGGCGCGCGCTGGCCAGAGGGTATCTATCACGTCTGCTTGCGCCTTCTGCATCCGTTCAATCACATGGGCGCGGGACTCACCACGGGCGAAATGCATGGTGTCCGGCAACAGCGAACCTTCCGCAATCGTTGCGGGCAGTTCGCCCGTGAGCAATGGCTCGGCCATCAATGCAGCGCGCACCTGCGCCACCGTCCAACCTTCGGGGATGGTAATTTTGTGCACCACCACCTCGCCGCGCGCAATTTTATCAATTACCTGTGCGGGCGTGCTTCCGGCCGCAAATGCGTATTCTCCCGCTTGCAGGCGTGTGTAATCCGCATTCATCAGCATGGGGATGACAGTGAGCATCGGGTGCGGCACCAGCCCCGCTTCGTGCAGCTGCGACAGCATCACCCGTGTGCCGGTCTTCGGCGCAATGATGAGCGTCACATCCGAAAGCATATGATTATTTTTATACTGATACACACTTACGCCAACAGCCAAAAAGGCCATCAGCAGGAATGCCAGAAACGAATAGAAAATAAAACGCATGGCATCGTTCGTATCGACGCTGAGCAGCGAACGCAACTGCGATTTACTAACTCGCTGCTTTAGACACCACGTTCGCGTTGGTGCCGCCTATTTCTTGTCATTCCCGCGAAGGCGGGAATCCATCGCGGCGCGTCTGCGCCGAAATTTTCTGATGGATGCTGAAACGAGTTCAGCATGACGAAAACCTAACTCGCTGCTTTAAACACCACGCTCGCGTTGGTGCCGCCTATTTCTTGTCATTCCCGCGAAGGCGGGAATCCATCGCGGCGCGTCTGCGCCGAAATTTTCTGATGGATGCTGAAACGAGTTCAGCATGACGAGAAGCTAACTCGCTGCTTTAAACACCACGCTCGCGTTGGTGCCACCAAAGCCGAAGCTGTTTGATAGCACCGCTGTCACCTTTTTCTCTTTCGCGGTGAGAGGTACCAGGTCCATCCCCGCTACGGATTCAGATGGGTTTTCAAGGTTCAGTGTGGGTGGCAGCACGCCATGCATCAGCGCAAGGGCGGCAAAAATCGCCTCGACCGAACCGGCACCACCGAGCAAATGGCCAATAGCGGCTTTTGTGCTGCTCATGCTTACATTCGTTTCACCAAACAACCGGCGCACCGCACCGGCTTCGATCTCGTCGCCCTTGGGTGTGCTGGTGCCGTGGGCGTTGATGTAGCCAATGTCCGAAGGCTGCAAGCCTGCATCCTTGAGTGCCGCTTGCATGCTACGGTAGCCACCATCGCCGTCTTCCGCGGGGCTCGTGATATGATACGCATCCCCCGACATGCCATAGCCGCCGAACTCAGCGAGGATTTTTGCACCGCGGGCTTTCGCGTGTTCATATTCCTCTAGCACAAGAATACCAGCACCCTCACCCATCACGAAGCCGTCACGGCCCTGATCCCACGGGCGCGAGGCCTTGGTTGGGGTATCGTTATAGCTTGTGCTGAGCGCGCGCGCGGCGGCAAAGCCTGCCATGCCCACGCGGCAGATTGCGGCTTCGGCGGAACCGGCCACCATCACATCTGCGTCGCCATAGGCAATCATACGCGCGGCGTCACCAATCGCGTGGGCGCCGCTCGAGCAGGCCGTCACCACCGCGTGGTTGGGGCCCTTCAGACCGTGCTTGATGGAGACTTGCCCCGAAATCAGGTTAATCAGTGCCGATGGAATAAAGAATGGCGAGACGCGCCCTGCCCCACGCTCTTTCATCAGCAGCACGGTTTCTTCAATCGCTTGCAACCCGCCGATGCCCGAGCCGATCATGGTGCCCGCACGCTGGCGTTTTTCTTCGGTGCTCAAATCGATGCCCGATTGCTTGATGGCTTCATCCGCCGCCGCGATCCCAAAATGGATAAAATCATCCATCTTCTTTTGTTCTTTGGGTTCGATGTAATGATCGGGGTTGAACTCGCCCGGCCCATCGCCGCGTGGTACTTGCCCGGCAATTCTCGCCTTGAGGTCGCTCACGTCAAATTTCGTGATGGCGGAAAGACCAGAGTCACCCGCAATCAGGCGCTTCCATACATGGTCAACCCCCACACCCAGCGGTGTGACAAGCCCCATCCCAGTAACCACAACACGGCGTTTCATAGACAACTCCTCTCAAGCAAAAAGCGCGGCAAACTTACCTTAACGGTTCGTTTACACGCGCTTTCATTTGCAATTCACTGTTTCGCTTATGCAGCGTTCTTCTCGATGAATTCGATGGCGTTCGATACGGTCTGGATTTTTTCCGCCGCATCATCGGGGATCTCCACGCCAAATTCTTCCTCAAATGCCATCACCAGTTCCACCGTGTCGAGCGAATCCGCGCCCAGATCATCGATGAAGTTGGCCTCAGGGGTGACTTTTGCTTCTTCAACGCCCAGATGTTCAACAACAATCTTTTTCACGCGTGCAGCAGTATCAGACATGGTAACCTCATGGTTTAGTTAGTAAGTATGGCGGCGGGTTGTTCTTGGTTTTAACCCATCGCCCCTAGGAACGTTTGGCGGCTTTAGCATAGCCATATCGGATTTGGCTAGAAGAAATTTAGGTTTCAGGTTTCAGGTTTGAGGTTCCAGCAAAAATTAAACAAACCCTGACACCTGGAACCCAGCACCTGGAAGCTGTCTAAACCATCAACAAACCGCCATTTATATGCAGCGTCTGGCCCGTGACATAGCTCGCTGCATCACTCGCGAGATAGACCACCCCAGACGCCACATCCTCGGGCGTGCCGAAGCGTTGGGCGGGAATGTTATCGGTAATGCGCTTCGCCTGCTCTTCGTTCAGCTTATCCGTCATCGCGGTTTTAATGAAGCCCGGAGCCACACAGTTCACCGTGATGCCGCGTGAGCCCACCTCCTGCGCGAGTGATTTGCTCATGCCAATCATCCCCGCTTTACTGGCACAATAATTCGCCTGCCCTGGGTTGCCCATGACAGCAACAACGGAAGCGATGTTGATAATACGGCCCGAGCGCTGCTTCATGAATGGCTTGAGCACCGCACGGTTGAGCTGGAAGGTGGATTTGAGGTTGATGGCAATCACCGAATCAAAATCCTCGTCCTTCATGCGCATGGCGAGGCCATCTTTGGTCACGCCTGCATTGCACACGAGTATATCAAGCCCACCGAGTGCTGCTTCCGCCGCTGCGGGCAATGCATCCACCGCTGACGCATCCGTCAAGTTGCAGGGCAGAATTTTGGCCACCCCCCCAAGCTCCGCATTGAGCGCCTCCAGCGCCTCGACCCGGGTGCCGGAAATGGCGACACTCGCCCCCGCCGCCACCAGCGCCTTAGCAATCGCCCCGCCGATACCACCGCTTGCGCCCGTAATCAGTGCGCGTTTACCTGAAAGGTTGGTCATACTATTCTCCGTTAATTAATAGTGCTGCGAGTGCCATGGCACCGATGATTATTTCTGGTAGCAGAAAAATAAAAAGACCCAACAACAGTTTAGGTGATTTCCAATTGATGTCTTTCCATTTGAGCCGCATGCCGCTTAGGCCGCCTTCGCAAACCCATCCAAATCCTCAGGCGTACCGATATTCACCACCGAAATTTCAGGCGCGATGCGTTTGATGAGGCCTGCGAGCACATTGCCATGACCAATCTCGATGATGCGGGTGACACCCAGACCCTTCATCCGCTCAATCGAATCCACCCAACGCACCATGCCGGTCACCTGCTGCACCAGCAAATCCTTAATGAAGGCGGGGTCGGAAATGCGCTCTGCCGTCACGTTCGCAATGAGGGGCACCGCAGGCGCTTTAAGGTCAACTGTCATCAACGCCTCTTGCATCACCAGCGCGGCAGGCGCCATCAGCGAGCAGTGGAAGGGTGCCGAAACAGCAAGCGGCAAGGCGCGCTTCGCACCCTTTTCCTTGGCCACTTCAATCGCCACTTCCATGCCACGGGCCGAGCCCGAAAGCACAATCTGGTTGGTCGAATTATGATTCGCAATCTCGATGATTTCACCGGCTGCGCGGTTGCGCGCCTCAATCACAATCGCTTCTACTTCACTAAGTTCCGGCCCAATCACCGCCACCATGCCGCCGCGCCCGGCAGGCACCGCCGCTTGCATGGCGTTACCACGAATGCGCAGTAGTTTTGCCGCCTCAGCGACACTGAGCGAGCCCGCTGCCGTGAGTGCTGAATATTCACCTAAGCTATGCCCCGCCACACACACCGCACCTGCTGGTAGCGCAAACCCCATTTGTTTTTGCATCACACGAAAGGCGGCGAGCGACGCAGCCATAATGGCAGGTTGCGCATTTTGCGTGGCGGTTAAATCCGCTTCCGGCCCTTCAGCCATCAGTTTCGTTAGCTTAAAATTAAGTGCATCATCGACGGCTTCGAACACCTCGCGCGCTTCTGCAAAGTTTGCAGCCAGCGTCTGGCCCATCCCAACAGCCTGTGAACCTTGGCCCGGAAATACAAGTGCAGTGGTCATAACGTCCCTCATCCTTATTTTTGAGGAACTGTTACAAGCGATGCACTCGTTTTGCAAGTTCACATGAAAAGAGGCCTGCACATGGCAGGCCTCCCTCTTACGTGGTTAACACATATGTATCAGCGCTTTGCGACAATTCCCTTATAGTCATCATCGCGGCCGGTGGGGCAGGCTTGCACTGCGGGTGGCTTTAATTGACTCAACGCCGCCGCAGTGATGCTTCGCCCATCCGCTTCGGTGACGATGACCGGCGCACCGTTTTGGAATCGCATGCTGCGCAGTTCTGCGCCAAGCTCTGGGTTGCGGTTGGTGAATTCCTTGATCTCCCTTACCGTTAGTTTGCTCACGTCAGCATTCGTGGTGTTGGTAGTGTCATAGTCAATGCCATTCCACGATAATGTAGGAACATTATCTGAACAATAGATCTTCGCACTACTGAACGTGCCACTTGCGCTGACTTCCATCTGAACGTTGCGTATCCCACCATAGCCCTTTGGCAACCGCCGCTGGCCAATAAACCCGGGCTCATCGGATTCGGTTGTAAAGCGCACCTTGGTATCATCAAAGGTCAGCTTAGTATGTCCCGTGTCGCTATCGCGTACGACGACTATCTTACTTCCATCTTTATCAATCAACGTATGGCGCTCATCGCCGTTGATGTGATCGATGTAATGATGGCCACCACTTGCCTCAAGGATTCCCTCGGAGGAAATTGGCGCGCGCCCCACTGCAGCACTCGTAACAGTTGGCCCCTTTGGGGTCTGCGCGGCTGTTGGGCCTGAAGCGCCTCTCGATGGTTTACTTGATTGAGGCTTACGCTCACTTCGCGGGGCAGATCCACGCGGTGATAATGTCCTGCCGATCTCTTCAAGAGAAACATTAACTGTAACATACGTTTCAGATTGATTACTAGCCTGTGCACCAGCAACTGCAGTGGTTGCGCTTGGGGTTTCAGGCGCACTGGTGCCTTGTTCTTTATCCGTCATGGTTTGCTCCGTTTTTTTAGGTTTTTTACGTGTATCGCCCATGGATGGCCGATACCTTCAGGATGCGCGCCAAAACTTAACAATTCCCTAATGGATGATGACAGTTTGATGACAATTCGGCTATTTGGCAGCATTTTGGGCTTGCCATCGACGCCACCACCCCCTATAAGCCCCGCTCCTCCGATGGGGGAACCTTAATTCGTAAGGTCATCTGGCAATGTTCCTACATGGGGTAGGAATCAGGGTGATTTATATGAGGTGAGTGCCAGGAGTTGGCTGGCGCAGAACCGGAGTGTAGCAGCGCTACATGAGGATTCGAGCACAGCCGATGACACCGCAATCACCCATAGAAATAACCCGAAAGGGTGGCCGTTAATGGGAGAAGCAGTTATGGCATTTTATGAATGCACCTTCGTCACGCGCCCGGATTTTTCCAAGGCAGACGTACAAAAACTCACCGATACATTGAGCAAAATCGTTACCGATGGTAAGGGTTCAGTGATCAAATCCGAGTATTGGGGCCTGCGCCAGCTCGCCTACAAAATCAACAAAATGGCCAAGGGCCACTACACCATGCTGGGTATCGAGGCGAGCGCTGAAACGCTCAAAGAGCTCGAGCGCAACATGGGCATCAACGAGGACATCATCCGCACCCTCACCGTGCGCGTTGATAGCATGGATGCCACCCCAACCGTAATGTTGCAGAGCAAATCTGGCGACGCTTACGAAACCAACGCAGCATAAACCCCAGCGTCGCTTGGCAGCCTTTGCTGCGACGCGACCGTAACATAAACTGGAGAGAGAACCAATGACCGCAGAATTCCAATCCCGTAGCCCCCGTGGTGACCGTCCGTCGGCACCGCGTGGCGACCGTCCAAGCTTTGGTGGCGGTGACCGCGCCCCACGTGACGGCGCAGGCCGCCCAGGCGCCGAAGGCGATGCCGCCGGTGGCCGTAAAGTGTTCTTCCGTCGTCGCAAATCGTGCCCACTGACGGGCCCGAACGCGCCCGCGGTCGATTACAAAGATGTGAAACTGCTTGGCCGCTTCATCTCGGAGCGTGGCAAAATCCTGCCAAGCCGTATCACTGCCGTTTCGGCGAAGAAGCAACGTGCGCTTTCCCAAGCAATCAAGCGCGCGCGCAACCTCGCCTTGTTGCCATACGTCGTACAATCATAATCAGGTGTCAGGTGTTAGGTTGCCAGGTGTCAGGAAGTCTTCTTGAAACCTGAAACCTGAAACCTGAAACCTCCTTCTAAGGAGACTATCATGGACGTTATTCTACTAGAACGCATCAGCCGCCTTGGTTCCGTAGGCGACGTGGTGAAAGTAAAGAACGGCTTTGCCCGTAACTTCCTCCTGCCGCAGAAAAAAGCCCTGCGCGCAACGGAAGATAACAAGAAAGTGTTCGAAGGTAAGCGCGCAGTGCTTGAAAAGCAAAACGCCGAGACCAAAGCCGCTGCCGAGAAACTGGCCGCGACGATGAACAACCTTTCGGTCAGCATCATTCGTCAGGCATCGGAAGATGGCAAGCTCTATGGCTCCGTCGCCGCGCGTGACATTGAAGTCGCGTTGGAAGAAGCCGGCCACAAAGTCGAGCGTCGCTACATCGACCTCACCACCGCGATCAAGTCGCTCGGTGTCTATGAGGCGATTGTCAACCTGCACCCAGAAGTACGCGTGAGCGTGAAGGTGCAAGTGGCGCGTAACGCCGAAGGCCTGCTCGCACAGGAACTCGCCGCCAAGGCCGATGCGAAAGCGGAAGCCGACGCTGCCATGTTCGATGAACCCGAGGCAGATGCTGCCGAGGACGAATCGGCTGCATAACCTTTTGTCATGCCAAACGTGATTTGGCATCCAGCGCGCAAAGCGCAAACAAAAACTGGATTCCTGCTTTCGCAGGAATGACAAAAAAGAAAAACAGAAAACCCGGCCAAGCAATTGGTCGGGTTTTTTGTTGTGCCTGACTTATCCCCACCGCTCAGCCGCAGGGATTCTCAATCATGTGGACAAGCGCGTCCCTCACGCCACGCGTGATTGTGGGCGCGCATTATGTTAGTATGGTGTTCGACCACAGTAGCGTCATTGCGAATCGGCCCTAGAGCATCTTCGCCATGACGGTACGACTCACGATTCACCATTCACGATTCACGGCAAACCCATGGCCACAGTGCTTGAACACCCCAACACCCCACAAAAAAACGAAGCACTGCCGGGCGCGCCTACGCGTGAGGCGCCCAACAACCTTGAGGCCGAGCAAGCCGTGCTGGGCGCCATTCTCGCCAATAACGAAGCGCTCAACCATGTGGGCAGCAGTTTGGAGCCCGAGGATTTCTATGCGGGCATTCACCAGCGCATTTTCAAGGCCATCAAGCAATTCAATGATAAGGGGCTCATCGCCAACCCCGTCACCCTGAAGCACCATTTCGCCGGGGCCGAGGGG
>CAZOFC010000062.1:1548-10684 GCA_964578965.1 uncultured Azospirillum sp. | reverse complement strand
TTCACCGAGGCGGGCTTTGAATGGCGCGAGGCCGGCTGCTCCATGTGCCTGGCCATGAACAACGACCGCCTAAGCCCGGGTGAGCGCTGTGCCGCAACCAGCAACCGAAATTTTGAAGGCCGCCAGGGACGAGGTGGCCGAACACATCTTATGTCCCCTGCAATGGCGGCCGCTGCGGCGGTGATGGGGCATCTCACGGATGTCAGGCAGTTGCAGTCGTGAACACGCGCTTTGATCGCCCGCACTGGAAAGCGCTCATCCGCCGCGGCGGAGACATCACTAAAACCAAAAAAAGCACCGCAGGTATGCTAACGCTTGATGAAATCATCGAGGAGTTCAAGTATTGCGTGGGTGAACAGATTGGTGTTGATTTGAGCGAGGAGAGCCAAGATAAATTGAAGGAAATCACACTTACTCAAGAGGAAATTGACCAGATTCACGATGGTTGTCACCCCCATCTGAAGATAGATGATTTTCCAAATGCCGACGATGATTTGAACAATTTTAGCGAGACTCCTCACCACGCGATTATCAGCACAGGGCGCTTGCAGAATGAACTAGAGAACTTCTTCCTTGCCCATGTACCAACACTGATTGACCAGCGAAAACTGGCCATCGTGGTGAACGACGACGACATTACCAACATTGTTCAAAATATTCATGAAACGCTGCATGATTACAATGCATTAGGTATCGCATCGAATGTAAAAAACGAGCTGAGCACTGATGACGTTCGGGGCATGCTTGAAATTGCCTTTGGTGATGCCATCGAATTTCATCGCCCACGCCGCGAAGTAAAACGCTAGACTAACGACGACTTACACCCCTCACAGAAAGACTATCCCATGGCCACTCCCCAAACCCTACGCACCGCCGGCGTTTCTGCCGCGCGTGACTTTTCCGAGCTGCCCGCATGGCAAAAAGCCATCACGCTGGCGGAAGTGATTTTCGGTGCGACGAACGACTTCCCCGAGCGCGAACATGCAGGCTTAGCACGCGAAATGCGTGCCACCGCACTCAGCGTTGCCTCAAGCATTGCTGCCGCGTCGGGCCGTAATAACGAATTTGGCATGACCGATAGCTACAGCAAGGCACAAAGCGCCAACGCCGAGCTGATGACGCAAATCACCCTCGCCATGCGCTTGGGCTATATCAGCCAAGACAGCGGCAGTGACCTGCTGATTGCGCTTGAAGAAGTGAGCCGTTTGATTGTTGCCTTGAAGCATGGCCTCAAAGTCGCGGCGAAGGATGCCGAACGTGCCGAACGCAACGCGCGTGAAGCTGAAGCCGCTGAACGTGGCGAACGCGCCGAGCGTGAGTCGCGCCCGCGCCGCGAATTCAAGCCCCGTGATGGTGGCGAAGAACGCCCGCGCCGTGAATATAAGCCACGTGATGGTGGTGATGAGCGCCCACGCCGTGAATACAAGCCGCGCGATGGCGGTGACCGCCCTGAGCGTAAGCCATATGGCGAGAAAAAAGCCTATGGCGACAAGAAGCCCTACGGTGACCGCAAGCCTTACGGCGATAAAAAACCGTATGGGGATAAGAAACCATACGGCGACAAAAAGCCCTACGGCGATCGCAAACCTTCGGGGGATCGCCCGTACCGCAAACCGCGCGACTAGTTTTACGCGCTGACAACATAATCAAGGGGGTACAATGATGATTGTGCCCCCTTTTTTATTTGGGCTATAGTGATGCCATGAACCTTTCCGCACAGCCCTCTGATAGTCTTGAAACGCCGCCAGTATCCCTGCGTTATGCCAGCTTCTGGCAGCGCAAATGGGCCTATGCCATCGATGTGATCGTGGTGATGGTGTTGGCCAGTTTCGTAACCGAGCTTCTGGGTGGGGTAGCGCATGCCCAATCCACCGCTGAACTGCAGGCACTCATCGATGCTGGGCTGATTCCCGCCACGGTCAACGCCGCTGACCTATCCGCCGCCTTTGCCCAGCTTGGCCTTGGTAAGGGCGAGCAATCCACCCTGCTATTTGACGTGGTGGTCAGCCTTGCCGTATCGGCCCTTTACAATATCCTGTTTGTTGCCAGCCACTGGCAGGCAACGCCCGGCAAGCGCCTGTTACGCCTTAAAGTCGTGATGCGTGATGGCAGCCGCCCACGCCTTGCCAGCGCCACAATGCGCCATCTCGCCAATGCCTTATCCATGCTGCTGCTCGGCGCAGGCTATCTCTCCATGGCGTTCACCCGCGAGAAGGCCGCCTTGCATGACTTGCTGTGCCACACGCGGGTGGTGGTGAATAACCCCAAGTCTTGAACTCAATCCTCAAAATCGTCATTCCCGCGCAGGCGGGAATCTCTGGTGCCGCATGCTGGATAAACAATTTTATGTCTACATCATGGCCAGCCGCGAGGGTGGCGCGCTGTATGTTGGGGTGACATCAAACCTTATCAAACGCTGCTATGAGCACCGCGAAGGCCTCGTTCATGGTCATACCTCAAAATACAATATCAAGCGCTTGGTGCATTTCGAAGTTCATGAAAATGCAGAATTGGCCATTTTGCGAGAAAAACGCTTGAAAAAATGGACAAGAGCGATGAAAAACGACCTCATCAATCAGGGGAATCCCCGCTGGGAAGATTTATATCCAACCATTGCTGGAGTCTGACTGAAAAAGAGATTCCCGCCTTCGCGGGAATGACGAGTAAACCATGGTATAGCTTATGAAAAAGTTTGCTTCATTCGCAGCAATTATAACGTTATCGTTACTTTGTAGCTGCGCTGGCCCTAGAGTGGGCAAGGAGTTTGCCAATCGCCAAGTATCCTTCATCGAGGTTCAATCAGGACCAAAGGTCAACCCGATGAGGTTAGCCTACATCAAAGATTCTTTACAGCAAACGATCCTCAGTAAGCTACAAGGGCGCGGAAATCCTCCTGCCGTTGGATTGACTGTGCGCGTTTATGATATCGAATTCCCCAATGAGCAGATTTTTGGCGAAGCGCTTCTTGGTCCAACGCGCCAAAGCGCATACATCCTAGCACAAGGTGAACTATGGGACCCGACCACGCGCGCGCAACTGACCAAGTTCGACATTAGCGTAAGCGTACCAGTTCGGCGCGCTAATTCATTCGCTAGCGTGCTTGGCTATCCAAGTGGAACTGAACCTGATACATTTGATCAAATTAACTCGAAACTTAGTAAAGCACTTGCAGAGAACATTGCTGGAAGTATTTACGGATATGAGAAGAAATAATGCAAAAATTCACCACCCTAGCCGCGATTGCCGCACCGCTTGCGATTCAAAATATCGATACGGATATGATCATCCCCAAGCAATTTCTAAAAACTATTCGGCGCACGGGCCTGCGCGAGGGCTTGTTCTATGAGATGCGCTATACGGTCGAGGGCAAAAAGATTGAGGATTTTGTGCTCCACCGCGAGCCCTACACGAACGCGAAAATCCTCATCGCGCTGGAGAATTTTGGCTGCGGTTCCAGCCGCGAGCACGCGCCATGGGCACTCGCTGATTTTGGCATCACCTGCGTGATTGCGCCCTCGTTCGCCGATATTTTCTACAATAACTGCTTCAAAAACGGCATTCTTCCAGTGGTCCTGCCGCGCGAGGAAGTGGATGTCCTCATCCAGCACGCGCAATCGAGCACGAACCTGATTACGGTTGATTTACCAGCGCAAACCGTGCGCGCGGGCAACCATGAATTCGCCTTCACGCTCGACCCCTTCCGCAAGCATTGCCTGATGAATGGGCTCGATGATATCGGCCTGACGCTCGAGAAAAAAGCATCGATCGACGCCTACGAAACCAAACGCGCCGCCGCTATGCCGTGGATGCGCGTCAACGCGAGCTAGAGAGCTTTATGGAGTTTCTTCCCTATCTGATTGTGCTGGTGGTTGTCGCAGCGAACAGCGTTGCGGCCTACATCATCAACCGCAAGCGCGTGGCGCTTGATCTGGCGACAGACGACGGGCGGAAAAAAGACAAAAGCTACCGTCTCGTCATCACTCTACTTGCTGTCGATACGGTCATCATTTCCGCCGTGATTCTTATTTTCCTCAAGCCCATGCTGGGCCAACTACCTTAATCGTGAGAGCGCTATGACCACAAAACACATCCTCCTTCTCCCTGGTGATGGTATTGGCCCTGAAGTGGTGGCCGAAGCCAAGCGCGTGCTTGAATGGGCGGGCAGCGTCAGCGGCGTTGATTTCATCTTCGATAGCGCCCTCATTGGCGGCAGCGCCTATGATGCGGTGGGCACCCCCTACCCCTCCGAAACACTGGAAAAAGCCAAGAAGGCGGACGCGATTTTGCTCGGTGCCGTGGGTGGCCCGCAGTGGGAAGCGCTTGATTACGCGAAGCGCCCCGAGCGCGGCTTGCTCGGCATCCGCAAGGACCTTGATCTATTCGCCAACCTGCGCCCCGCCATGTGCTTTGCCGCACTAGCCGATGCCTCGAGCTTAAAGCCAGAAATCATTTCGGGCCTTGATATTCTCATCGTGCGTGAACTGACGGGCGATATTTATTTTGGCCAGCCGCGCGGCGTGAGCGTTGAAAACGGCCACCGTGTGGGCCGCAACACCATGATTTACGCCGATTGGGAAGTGACGCGCATTGCGCGCGTGGCGCTTGATTTGGCGGCAAAACGCGGCGGCAAGCTCTGCTCGGTCGATAAAGCCAATGTGCTTGAGACCACCGAGATGTGGCGCGAGGAAGTACAAAAACTCCGCGACGCGGAATACCCGAACATCGCTCTCTCGCACATGTATGTCGATAATGCCGCCATGCAGCTGGTGCGTGCGCCCAAACAGTTCGATGTGATGGTCACCGGCAACATCTTTGGTGATATCCTCAGCGATTGTGCCGCCATGCTCACCGGCTCGCTCGGCATGTTGCCTTCGGCCAGCCTCGGCGCCGAGATCAACGGCAAACGCGCCGCGCTTTATGAGCCTGTCCATGGCTCCGCGCCGGATATTGCAGGCAAAGGCATTGCCAACCCGATTGCCACCATTCTTTCCGTTTCCATGATGCTGCGCTATTCCTTCACCATGATGCGCGAGGCGGATTTGGTCGATGCTGCCGTGGCGCATGTGCTCGAACAGGGCCTGCGCACAGGCGATATCATGCAAGCGGGTGCCAAAAAAGTTGGCACACGCGAAATGGGCGATGCGATCATTGCTGCCCTAGGCACGCTCGCTCAAAATGCGAAGGTAGCGTGATGTCCAGTCTAAAGCTTTTTCCAGCCAGCATTGATGCACTGCCAGTATTTGATGGCCCCTTTGACGCGCGCAAGATTGAATCCGATCAAGCCAATGTTTATTTCGCGTCTTACCCCGCTGGCGTGGTGATTCCTCCCCACCAGCACGATACGGATAATCATGGCATCATCACAGCGGGCGAGTTGATTCTGACGATGGATGGTATTGAACGTCGCTATGCAAAAGGTGATTGGTATTTCGTACCCGCCAATGTGATGCATGCTGCACGTTTCGAAGTTGATACGGCAGAAATCGAAGTGTGGTTCAAGAAAGTCTAATAGATGCGTACATTATTATTGAGCACTATCCTTTCGTTTGCGCTAGCAATGCCAGCCTTCGCGCAGCAAGCCTCCACACCCTCGCAAGCCGATATTGCCAAAACCGTGGAAAAACTCTCGGGTAAAAAGAACGCGAAGGACGCGCTCGGCCAGGCGATTGCCATCGGCAGTATTCTCGGCTGTACGCAAAAAACGGCAGGCAAACCCGCCACCCAAGCATTTTATAGCGAGATGCAGGCGATTGGCAAAACCATCGAGGCCTATTGCCGGGGCAAACGCGCCAGCGAAGCCCGCGCGCTAGCGCTTTCTACCCTTGCCGCTAAAAAAGATGATGCCGTGCTTCTGGCCGCCCTTACCTGCTACGAGACGCAAAAACCCACGCTAGACGCTCTCGCAGGCCCGCGCATGGCCGCCGATGCCGCCAATTACGCTCGCTGGCTGAAAAACCCCGAGATCGCGAATACCGAAATGAAAGAAACGGATATTTGCCGCTAGCGCAAGTTGTCTTAACGGCCCCGTCGTTGCGAGGAGCCTTAGCGACGAAGCAATCCAGCGCGCCGAGTCTTCGGCGCAGTTACACTTCTTCCATTCATCTGGATTGCCACGTCGGCCCGAAGGCCTCCTCGCAATGACGGGGTGAGGGCTTTACGCAAGGCAGTAGTTGACTGCGCGAGAGAAACACTCGATAATGCGCGGCCTTTACGTTCATAACATCGAATAGAAGATAGAACCCATGTCATACAAAATTGCAGTAGTCGGCGCGACAGGAAATGTTGGCCGTGAAATCTTGGAAATTCTCTCGCAGCGCCAGTTCCCAGTGCGCGAAGTGGTGGCACTCGCTAGCCGCAACTCGGCGGGCAAGGAAGTGAGCTTCGGCGAAGAGGAAATCCTCACCGTGCAAGCGCTCGATGATTATGACTTCACGGGTACAGATATTGCCCTCTTCTCGCCCGGCTCGGCGGTGAGCAAAATTTTTGCCCCCAAAGCGGCGGCGGCTGGCTGCGTGGTAATCGATAACACCAGCCATTTCCGCATGGAAGCGGATATCCCCCTCGTCGTACCCGAGGTGAATGCGCATGCCCTCAAAAACTTCCGCACCCGCAACATCATTGCGAACCCGAACTGCAGCACCATTCAAATGGTGGTGGCCCTAAAGCCGCTGCATGCCATCAACCCCATCAAGCGCGTGGTGGTGAGCACCTATCAGAGCGTGTCGGGCGCCGGCAAAGAAGGCATGGACGAGCTCTATGAGCAAACCAAAGGCCTCTTCGTGCATGACGCGAAAGAACCAAAAAAATTCCAAAAGCGCATTGCGTTCAACGTCATCCCACAAATCGATGTATTTATGGATGACGGAAAAACAAAAGAAGAATGGAAAATGGTCGAAGAGACCAAAAAAATCATGGAAGCGGATATCAAAGTTTCCGCCACCTGCGTGCGCGTGCCCGTGTTTGTTGGCCACTCGGAATCCGTGAACATCGAATTCACCAACCCCATCACGGTTGAACAGGTCTATGACGCGCTTGAGGGTGCCGAGGGCGTGCTCGTCGTCGATCGCCGTGAAGCGGGTGGCTACACCACGCCAGTCGAATGTGTCGGCGAGGACGCGACCTTTGTCAGTCGCGTGCGGGCGGATGATAGCGTGAAAAACGGCATCAACATGTGGATTGTGTCGGATAATCTTCGTAAAGGGGCGGCACTTAATGCGGTGCAGATTGCTGAAACGCTCATCGAGCAGTTTGGCCTCACCCCCGCGCGCGAGATGGCTTAATCACGCCCGCCAGTTCTTCCCGACAGAGTGTCTCGGCTAGCATAAGGTGTGCCGTCCAAGCGGCGCCCCTCACCGAACGCCGCCACTGCGGATGCAGTGTTTACTGCGCGCGTGTGGCCACCGCGAAATACCGCGCTGCTTGAGCTGTAACGCACCATCTGCTGGAATAAATCTTCTGCCGTGATGGGCTGTGGGTGCTGATTGCGTAACGGCATTAATTCTTCAGTGCTGAACTGGCCGGTATCTTCGAGTATTGCTAATGCATTCTCAAATTGTTCCTTTCGCACACGGAATTGCTCAGGGTGACTCTCTTTCAGTGCATAGACAAGGTTATAAATGACTTCGAGGTTCTTAGCACTTGGTTTGCATTTACCTAACAAGCCATCCAGCGCTGCCTGATAGTGCGCGAGGTTTCCGCTGCGCATGCTTAAGCCTGCCAATAATGCATAGTGATGCGGGGAAGCTGGAGAGAGTTCAATCGCCGTTAAAAGATGCGCTTCGGCCGTCGCATAATCATCACGCCTCAATGCCACCTGCGCACAGCCATTATGCGCTACATGTAATACATGATTACGAGGCTCACAACGAATGGCCTCCTCGTAATCTCGTTCTGCCTGCACCTCGTCATGTTTTCTCAACCAGCAATGCCCGCGCTCGATAAGCAACTCGGGGTAATGCTCTGAAACGCAGCCTAAATCGATGATTTTTTTGAGATCGTCTATCGCTTCGTTGGCAAGACCCAAGGCGGCGTCCACATCTCCAGCCTTGCGCAAAGCGCTGATGCTGTGCATGTCACGCGGTCTTTTGTCGCTCTGTGCCTCACGATCGATTACGATGTGATGATAGAGTTTTATGAAATGTGAGTCCTTCGGATGATCTTTGAGGTACGCAAGAATGCGTGACGTGGCTAATGCTGGGTTATGCTCGGCAAGTGCTACTTTCGCATGCAAATAATGCGCAATTGCATCATCTGGAAATTTGCTGAGCATGATCACACAGCGCGCCTCCGCTTGCGCTAAATCCTCTCGCTCAAGCGCCGATTTTATGAAGCTGGTATAAAGATAGGGTGCATGTGGAAATTGCTCTAAAGCATCGGCGATGCGCCTTTCGGCCGCCTCAAACTGATGGTCCGCCAACAGGCATAGCACGAATTCATTGAGAAATTTTGCCTGAAATTCATCGTTTAGGCTCGAAAGGTTCCCCGCTTGCTCGAAATCAGTGCCGATAGCAACTCCAGCTTTGGGGTCACCATTCCTGCGTAGCACCGCCATTTCACGTTGTATTGCACTTAACTTCATGCCTGACCATCATCCGATTGCATGCCTCTAATTTATCATATTACACGTTGGAATGTATGATAATTGCGTGACAAGCGCAGGTCTCAGCCAGCATAACCATCCCGCCCCGCGCAGCGCCTTAAGCTTAAACGATTGGTCGAGCAGTTTGGCCTCGCCCCTGCACATGAGATGGCCTAGCGCCAGTTGCTGTTTGCCACCTAGGCGGCAACGCCCCATCCCTGAGGTCGGTTGGCTGTGTGCCTGATGCGCCCGCCTACTTTGGTCGATATGCCTGCATCACGGCAGGCATTGCGCCAGTCCTCATTCGAGACAAATGGCGCGAATCCCGAAACCTGGCCAAGGGCACGCACATCGTGCTTGCGCAGGCCCGTTAGCCTTGTCCCCTCGCCGCCAAAGGCACGTGCGTAATCGTGATTTGCTTCCATATTTCGTAGTATGTTGCTCACGATCGGCTGCGCAAAGTCAATCGCGCCGCCTTCGGTGTACCAAAAAAGCGGGCAGTCTTTTTCATCAAACTTGAAGGCTGCATTATCGCCCTGCACGAAACCCTTATGAACC
>CAZOFC010000062.1:0-1538 GCA_964578965.1 uncultured Azospirillum sp. | reverse complement strand
GCTCTTTAATCGCGTGAAAGGCATGGCGTAACGGCGTGTAATCACCTTCTTTGTCTTTTTCCATTTTCTCGCAGAATTTTTGCCAATTCTCACGGGTTTTATTCCAATCCGGCTTGGGTTCACCCGCCACCTCGATGCCATGTGGCAGATACTGTTTTTCTTTTTTGGCAAACCACTCTGGGTCACATAACTCCACCCGCGGCAACGCCCCATCGGCGGGGATGAATCCTTGCTTCATCCATGCCAGAAATGTTGGAAAGCGCGGGATTTCCTTGTTAGCGTCGAGGTGGTCCTTCGTAGTTTTGCCGTCGCTGTTTTTTAGCAGGTGCGCAATCGAATCGAGCCCAGTCACCTTCACCCCGAACATGGCCATATTGCTGACATCGCCCGAGCGCGAGTGGTAGGCATGCAAAAACGGCGTTGGCGAAAATTCCATAACCGTAAAGCCCGGAAACTTCGGATTGGTGATGTTAGTCAAAGTCTCGCCGCGCTCTAGCGCCTGAATCTGCGCTTCATTGAAAAACCCCTCCATCGCTGGCTGCAAAACCCCATCCACCATCCGTTCCGGGATGGTGATGAGGGGAAATCCACACTCCTCCGTAAATTCGCGTATGCCGCCACGGATGCTGCTTTCGCCTGAATCAATCGCGCCCTTGGGCAACCCAAAATAGCGCCCGTTTTTGGCAAAGCGTCCCTCGTTATAGGCCACGAGCAGCTTACGCCCGTCTGGCGTGTCTTCAAACAGCATCACCCCGGCCTTGGAAACTGGCTTGTCCGAGTACATATTCGAGCGGATTCGATCTGTATGCTTTTTCGCCACTGATACCCCTGCTGTATGCATTGAGATTAACGCCCTTAACGCAAGATTGCCCGTGACAATTTGATGACAAATTACCCCCAGCCAGCTAACCGCAATGTAACTTTACCTGCGGCGCATTTCCGTGGCAAATGAGAGACATGCAAACCCCAGTTATGCACGGCGCTTGGGCTGTCATTCGCATGGTTTGACAAACCGAGCAGGCTTGAGCATAGAAGAACCATCACACCCCTGACGCGAGTTAATGTATGAGCAGCATTCACGAAAATCGCCCCCTTTCCCCGCATTTAGGCATTTATCGTTGGCAAATCTCCAACACGCTGTCGATTCTGCACCGCCTGACCGGGGTGGCCCTCACGCTTGGCCTCATTCCGCTTGCTTTGTGGCTGTGGGGTGCGGCCTATAACCCCGCGCTGTTCGATGCTCTACGCACCGCATTTGATAGTATTTTGGGGAAAATCGCCCTCTTTGGCTGGACGGTGGTGTTCTACTACCATCTCGGGAACGGGATCCGCCATTTGAACTGGGATATTGGCCGTGGCTTTTCACTGCCCGAAATGCTGGCCACAGGCCGTATGGTTATCGCCTTTGCCATCTGCATGAGCATTTTCAGCTGGGCCTATGTCGTCCGCACGGGAGGGATTTAACATGGAAAAATCATCGCATCTTCGCACCCCCATCAAGCGCGCGCGTGGCCATGGTTCCGCCCACACCGGTACCC
>CAZOFC010000061.1:0-10884 GCA_964578965.1 uncultured Azospirillum sp. | reverse complement strand
GCTACATTCACCGCAAAAGTGCGCGGGCGAGTAAACCCTTCATTGCCGTCAACTGCGCCGCTATCCCTGCCAACCTCATGGAATCGGAACTGTTCGGCCATGAGAAGGGTGCGTTCACGGGGGCACTCTCGCGCCGCATCGGAAAGTTCGAGGAAGCCAATGGCGGCACCTTGCTGCTTGATGAGATTTCGGAAATGGATATTGGCCTGCAAGCTAAGCTGCTACGCGCCATCCAAGAGCGCGAGATCGACCGTGTGGGTGGCAGCAAGCCGGTCAAAATCAATATCCGCATTCTGGCCACCAGCAACCGAGACCTTGAGGCCGAGGCGCGCAAAGGTACCTTCCGCGAAGATCTCTATTTCCGCCTGAACGTCATCAGCCTACATCTGCCCAAGCTCGCGGATCGGCTCGATGATATTCCGCCATTATCGGATTATTTCATCGAGAAATATTCCAAGGCGAACGGCATGCCCAGCCGCAAGCTCACCCAATCGGCGATTGATAAGCTCAAGCAGCACCCGTGGCATGGTAACGTGCGCGAACTTGAGAACATCATTCACCGCGCGGTGTTGATGGCCCAAGGCAACGTGATCGATGATACGGCGATTTTACTGCCCGTGCGCCGTGATGCTGTTTCCGCTAGCCAGCCAGCCACCATTTCACCACTGACTGCACCTGCCATACCATCCCCCGCGCCTGTTGCAGCTGCGCCTACCAGCCCTGCCCCTGCTGCGAGCACAGGCCGCAATGACCTGGTGGGCCGCACGGTCGAGGATGTTGAGCGCGAATTGATTCTTGATACATTAAGCCATTGCCTGGGTAACCGCACGCAGGCGGCGCAGGTGCTTGGCATCTCGATTCGCACGCTGCGCAATAAGCTCAAGGCCTACAACGAAGAAGGTCCCCTCAAAGCGCGCACGGGTAGCTAAGCGTGGCGGCCCCGCAAAGCATACTTTCTCGCTTTACGATTCCCAACATGCGCGCGAGTGCGCGCAGCGCCTCGCGCCGCGCCGATATTTTCTTTGCGCTTGCGGTCATTGGCATCATCTCCGTCCTCGTGCTGCCCGTCGCCCCGATTCTGCTCGATTTGCTGCTGGGCGTCTCCATCACCATTTCCGTGCTCATCCTGATGACCGCGCTGTTCGTCAATAAGCCGCTCGAGCTTTCGGCATTCCCAACCATTCTGCTTGTTTCGACCATGCTGCGCTTGTCGCTCAACATCGCAACCACCCGCCTTATTTTGAGCCACGGTCATGAGGGCGCAAGCTCCGCCGGGCATGTGATTGAGGCCTTTGGCGACTTCGTAACCGGCGGTTCCGTGCTCATCGGCGCCATCGTGTTCGGGATTCTCACCATCATCAATTTCGTGGTCATCACCAAAGGTTCGGGCCGTATTGCGGAAGTCTCGGCGCGCTTCAGCCTTGATGCGATGCCCGGCAAGCAGATTGCCATCGACAGCGATCTTTCCTCTGGCGTAATCGATGAAAAACAAGCCAAGCTGCGCCGCCGCGAACTGGAGGATGAAAGCGCCTTCTACGGCTCGATGGATGGGGCCAGTAAGTTCGTGCGCGGCGATGCGATTGCTGGCATTCTCATCACCTTCATCAACCTCATCGGCGGGATGATCATCGGCATCGTCATCAATAACCTCACCTTTGCCGAGGCCGTCGCCACCTACACCAAACTCACCATCGGGGATGGCCTCGTCAGCCAGATTCCGGCCCTCATCATCTCCACCGCCGCAGGTATTCTCGTCACCAAAGCGGGGATCGATGGTTCGTCCGAAAAGGCTGTGCTTGGCCAGCTCTCTCGTGTGCCAGCGCCGCTCGGCATCACCAGCTTTTTGCTACTGGCATTTGCCGTGTTGCCGGGCATTCCATTCACGCCATTCTTCACGCTGGCGCTCGCAACGGGCTACCTTGCATTTTACGTGCATAAAAATAATGCCGCGAAAAAGATTGCCGAGGCGAATGGTGCGGGTGCGATTGGCCCCAATGGCCAAATCACGGCAAGTGGTCCCGCCGGTGCCGCCGCACCAGTCGATGAAAAAATCGCTGAATCGCTTCAGATTGACAGTATTCGCCTTGAGCTTGGCTATGGCCTGCTGCCCCTCATCAACTATCAAAAAGGCCACCGTCTCACGGAGCAGATCAAAGCGCTGCGTAAACAGATTGCGCGCGAACTTGGCTTTGTCATGCCCGCTGTACGCATTCAGGATAACATGCAGCTGCCCGCCAACAGTTATGTGATTAAGGTCAAAGAAGTCGAAACCGCGCGCGGCGATATCCGCCCCGATATGTTGCTGGTGATGGATCCGGCTGGCAACAGCATCACCCTGCCCGGTGAACAAACCATTGAGCCCACCTTCGGCCTACCCGCCATGTGGGTGAGTGAGAATTACCGCGAGGAAGCCCTGTTTCGTAATTACACCGTCGTCGATCCACCAACGGTCATCACCACCCACCTCACCGAAGTGGTGAAGGATAACATGGCCGACCTGCTCTCCTACGCCGAAACGCAGAAGCTGCTCGATGATTTGGGTAAAGAAGAACAGAAGCTCATCTCCGAGTGCATTCCATCGCAGATTTCAGTCTCGGGCGTGCAGCGTGTGCTGCAAAACCTGCTGGGTGAAATGATCTCGATTCGTGACCTTTCCACCATCATGGAAGCAATCTCAGAATCAAGCCGCGTATCGCAAAACGTCGCGCTCATTACCGAGCATGTGCGCATGCGCTTGGCACGCCAGATCAGCCACCAAAATACCAACGAGGAAGGCTATATTTCAATCCTCGCCCTTTCGCCCGCGTGGGAGCAGGCATTCATTGAGTCCATCACCGGCGAGGGTGAGGAGCGCACCTTGGCGATGCAGCCCACGCGCATTCAGGAATTCATCACCGCCGTGCGCCAGAAATTCGAAACACTGGCCATGCAAGGTGAAAGCCCTGTGCTGATGACAAGCCCGACCATTCGCCCCTATGTGCGCTCGATTATCGAGCGCTTTAGGGCACAAACGCAGGTCATCAGCCAGAACGAAATTCACCCCAAGGCGCGCATTAAAACGGTGGGTCAACTCTAATGAAAATGAAACGGATCAGTGCGGCGACGATGCAGGAGGCCCTGGCCACCGCGCGGCGCGAGCTTGGCGATGATGCGGTGCTGCTTGAGACCAAAAAAACCACGAGCCCCAAAGGCGTCATCGTCACCTTCGCGGTGGATGGGCCAGATGAAGCGCTGTTCGATAACGACAACCTCATCGATAACCCCGCCGATATTCTGCCCTTCACGCCCGAGATCACCCGTCCCGTCAGCGCCTCGGCGGAGATACGCCACCCAGCCTATGCGCTTATTGACGAAGCGCTCGACATGCATCATGTGCCAACGCATTTGCGTGAAAAAATAACGCAAGTACTGCATCGCATTCCCCTCAAGCCGGATAGCGTGATTGAAGTGGCGCAGACCGCCCTTGCCGATGCCCTGAGTCAGGTCATCCCGTTTCGTACCATCGCCACCGCCACTAAAATCATCCCCGCCCGCGCCATGATGCTGGTTGGCCCCCATGGTGCAGGCAAAACCAGCACCATCGCCAAACTCGCCACGGAACTCACGTTACAAAAACAACCTGTGGTGCTGATTTCGACCGACCTTGAACGCATGGGCGGAACGGATAGCCTATCGAAGCTCGCAACCATTTTATCATGCGAATTTCATATCTGCGATTCACGCGCACAACTTAAAGAGCTTCTCGCCACGTATCAGGGCAAGGCTTGGGTGTTCGTCGATAGCACGGGTGCCAATATTTATGAATTCGCACCGATGAAAGCGCTCGGTGAATTCGCGAGCCTAAGCGGAGTCGAGCCGATTTTGACCTGCCCGGCTGGCATGGATGCCGATGAGGCGAAAGAAATGGCCAGTGTGTTTGATTTCCTGCCCATCGAGCGCATGATTGTAACGAGGCTTGATGCGGTGCGTCGCCTCACCAGCATGTTCACTGCCCTCACCACCGGTGGCTATGCCTTATGCAACATGACCAATTCCGCAAAACCAAGCGATAGCTGCCAGGCCTTCACGCCGATTGCGCTGGCCCGCCTGATGCTGCGTCACGCGCGCGAGCGCACCAGCCAAACATAGGAGTCCGATATGAATAATCCTGCCCCAACCCCTAATCTTCTGCGCGGCGAAAGCATCATTGCCGTGGCCTCGGGCAAAGGGGGCGTTGGCAAAACCTGGTTTTCCATCACCCTTGCGGGCTTGTTCGCCCGTGCGGGACGCAAAACCCTGCTGTTCGATGGCGATATTGGCTTGGCAAACGTGGATGTACAATTGGGCCTCACCCCCACGCGGGATCTGGGCGCCGTCTTTTCCGGCCAGTGCACCATGCGCGAGGCGATCACCCATTATGAAAAAGGCAAATTTGATATTCTTGCTGGGCGTTCGGGTTCCACTTCCATGGCGAATCTCGGCGCGAACCGGATGCAGCCTGCTGCTGTGCAGCTCGTCACTTTGTCAGAATCCTATGACCATGTGCTGATTGATTTGGGTGCGGGCATCGAACAGCATGTCCAGGTGATGAGCGCGCTTGCAAGCAAAGTAATCGTGGTGCTGACCGATGACCCAACGTCGCTTACCGATGCCTATGCGTTTATCAAGCTATGCGTCACGCGTGAGAATGCGCCCGCTGTTTATGTGGTTGTCAACCAAGCCGCCTCACAGAAGGAGGGCGAAGCCACCTATCAAGCCTTGAACCGGGCGACGACGAACTTCCTGAAATGCTCACCGCCGCTGCTTGGCGTGGTGCGTAAGGATAACAAGGTGAAGGACACGATTCGCAGCCAATCCTCGCTGCTCGAAACCGCCCCCCACACCACCGCCGCAAGCGACGTGGCTGCCATTTCCATCAAGCTCATGAAAAAAGACTGAGGCCCCGGGGGACCGCATGACTGTACCCATCATCCCAGCGTCACCGGTCAACCCCGTCATCACCATTCAACCGGTCACGACGATCCCCACGCGTGGGGATGGTGCCGCAGCAAACCCGCTTGCAAGCCTTGCCTCGGGCACGCTGGTGGAAGGCTTCGTCGTCAACCGTGATGCACTAAGCAACCCCATTTTGCGCACGCCGCTTGGCGATTTACGCATTACCAGTGATGTGTTTTTAAAAACCGGCAGCGAAGTGGTCTTCCGTGTCGATACCTCGCAGTCCTCGCTTGCGCGAATCGTCACGGTCGATGGCCTTACCCCGCAGGATTACAGCACCCAATCCGCCCGTGGCCTGACGCGCGACACTATCACCCCAAGCGGGCTTGAAACGCTTGGCACCACCGCCGCAACAACGGCTGCGGGCACCCCGCTTGCCGCCACTGCAAGCCAAGCAAAGGCAGTGCTTCAGGCAATTATTTTACAGGTGCAGGGCGAAAGCGATCTGCCAGCACCTAGCACGCCAAGCACGCCCACCCTGGCCGCACGCGTGTTCAGTCTCGCCCAATCCGCGCCCTTGCCAATTGTCAGCCAGCTGGCCAGCCTGCGTAGCGGTTCGCCTCTCAGGCTCACACTGGTGGATGTGAAATTACCACCTACGCCCATCGCACTTTCCAATTTGCCCACCAGCAGCAATCTGGGCGCTTTGCTCTCACCGCTCAGCGCATCATCACCCTCTACACTTCCTGCGGATCGTGCGACAAATTCGCCTGCGCTCCCTACAAATCCTGCAGGCCAGCCTGCTGGCCAAGCCATCCCGGCTGTTGCGGCACAACGTGTTCCAGGCCAACCTGCCGTGGCCATTGCCGCAACGGCACCCCAAAATACTACAACGAATACTGTTGCAGCGCCCGCGCCTCTCGCACAGGGGGCAACACCCTCGCTCGCAGCAACAGCTTACGCGGCCACCACAGCGGTGCCCGCAGCCAACGCATTGCCAAATGTGGTGAGCCGCCCTGCAGCACCGCTCGCGCCAGCGCCTGCCAGCAGCCAGCCATTGCAGCCCACAGGGCCGCACCAGTTGGTGGCAAGCGTCATTGGCCATGATGCGGATGGGGCGAATATCGTCCATACTGCCGTGGCCACATTAAAAATCTATACACCGCAGCCGTTACCCACGGGCACGGATTTGCTCGTGCAAGTTGCCCCACCAACTGCGGAGGATGGGGCTACAATAACGCCCCTGCCCGCAAGCCCGGTCATCCCCGGTTATGCGCCCGCCACGCCGCTTACGCAGCAGCTTGGGGTATTCGCCCAGCTTCTTTCCTGGCTGAACGCCAACCAACCGGATGTGGCGCAAACCGCGAGCGCCCACCTGCCAACCCTTGGCCCACAGCTCACCAATGGCCTGCTCCATTTTCTCGTCGGGATCCGTAGCGGCGATGTAGGTGAAATCATCGGCAAACGCGCCTTGCAACTGCTTGAGCTCAGCAACCCGGATATACTCGCGCGCGTGCGCCAACAGGTCGAGCAATTGCAGGCTGGCTTTCTCGCCACCCCCACCAATGCATGGAGCTTACTGCCCATACCCCTCTTCGTGGCAGGGGAGCTGCAGACCGCGAAGTTTTACATTCAGCAGGACCCACCCGAGGAGGGCGCAGCCAGCACCAGTGCCGGGCGCGGCCAAAGGTTCATCCTTGAAATCGAGACCTCACAGCTTGGCGCCTTGCAGTTCGATGGCTTCGTGCGTAGCGCGGATCGCGGCAAAAGCTTCGACCTCATGGTGCGCTCGAGCCTTGGCCTGCCCGAGGAGGTAAGCATGGGTATTCGTGATATATTCGAGCACAGCCTTGCCAGCGCGCAGTTGAAGGGGCAGATTATTTTTCAATCCGGTAGCCAGCATTTTGTGAAGCCCGCCGTACCAAATGCCGCTTTTTCTGGCTTGGGGCCTAACACAATCCTTGCCTGAGGCGCAGCACTGCGTTACCAAAGGCCCATGCAAGCCAACGCCCTATCCACGCCACAAAAAGCAAGCCTCAACGGCTTACGCAATCTCGTGAGCGCTGAACTTCCCCGCGTGGATCAGGTCATCATCCAACATGGCTACAGCCAAATCACGCTGATTAACGACCTCACTGCCCATATTGTTGCCGCGGGTGGCAAGCGTTTGCGCCCTTCGCTAACCATCGCGGCAGCAAAGCTGTGTGGCTATGAGGGCGAGCGTCATGTCCGCCTCGCCGCTGCCGTAGAACTGATTCACACCGCCACCTTGCTGCATGACGATGTCGTCGATGGCAGTGCGCTTCGCCGCGGTGAGGCGACCGCCAACGCCGTATGGGGCAACAAAACCAGCGTGCTGGTCGGTGACTTCCTGCTCAGCCGCGCCTTCCAATTGATGGTCGCGGATGGCTCGCTCGATGTGTTAAAAACCCTGTCGGATGCCGCGGCGGTGATTTCCGCGGGCGAGGTGCACCAGCTCATGGTTAGCCATGATTTGGCGATTACACAGAGCGTGTATGAAGAAGTGATCTCCGCTAAAACCGCTGCCCTGTTTGCCGCCGCCTGCGAGCTTGGCGCGATTATTGGCAATAAGCCCGACTGGCGCGAGCCACTGCGCCGTTATGGCCAGTTGCTTGGTATGGCCTTTCAGGTGGTCGATGACGCACTCGATTATCAGGCCAACGAGGCGGATATTGGTAAAGCCATCGGCGATGATTTCCGCGATGGCAAGGTTACCCTACCTGTCATATTCGCCTATGCCTCAGCGAATGAAACGGAACGCGCCTTCTGGCAATCCGCGCTCGATGAGGGCGAAGCGCTGGATGCATCAACCCTAAAGCGGGCCCGTGAGTTGATGCAAAAGCATGATGCCTTCAGCAAAACCATGAACGTGGCGCAGCGCTTTGCGCTTGAAGCACAAGCGGCACTCGCGGGCATTGATGATAGCGTTGCCAAAACCGCTTTGATGGATGCCGCGCAATTCGCCGTCGATCGCTCTCATTAAATCAGCATCATTCTAGTCGTCGAGCTCTTCTTCGTCCTCGATCTCGCGCGCAGGCTTGCCTGCATTAGGTGATAGCTTGCTCTCTGGCACAGGGCTTTCGCCTTTGATCAACCCCACCTCGCGGTAATAGCGCATGGCGCCAGGGTGAATGGGCGCAATCAGACCAGTGCTGACCATGCGCTCCTTATCAAGCGTGGCGAATACGAAATGTAGCGTTTTGAAACTGTCGAAGTTATCGAACACCGATTTGGTGAGGCGATAGACGGCTTCTTCATCCGCCTCGGCAGTGGTAACGAGGGTCGCCTTCACGCCAAAGGTGGCCGTATTTTGCGGATTGCCCTGATACATACCGCCGGGAATCGCGGTGCGTGCATAGAATGGGTTTTCCTTGAGCAGGGCGTTCACATGCTTGCCCTCGACCGGAATCAGGCGCGCGCCGCAGTTGCTGGTCACTTCCTGAATCAGGCCGTTCGGGTGGCCTGCGGCAAAAATCATCGCATCAATGTTGCCAGCACAAAGTTCCTTCGCTGCATCCACGGGCTTAAGCTCGCTGGCCTCAGCAAAGCTGCGTTTGGTCCAGCGATACGAATCCATGAGTGACTGCATGATGTCGCGCATACCTGAGCCCGCATCGCCGATATTCACGCGCTTACCCTTCAGATCCTCGAAGGTCTTGATGTTGCTTTTCTTGCCCACGGCCACGGTGAACATTTCGCTATGCAGCGAGAAGACCGAGCGCAGATCACGGAATGGCGGGCCATCCGCGAACGCGCCTTCGCCGCGAAATGCGTTATATTGCCAGTCGGACTGCACAATGCCAAAGCTGATCTCGCCATCGCGCAGCGCGTTGATGTTGTAGATGGACCCACCCGTGGATTCGACGAAACAGCGATAGCCATGCTCTTTGCGCGCACGGTTAATCAGGCGGCAAATCGCACCACCGGCGGGATAATAGACGCCGGTAATCGCCCCCGTACCAATCGTGATGATATGTTCCTGCGCACGGGATTGTGGCGCAAACGCAAGCATCGCCCCCATTGCTGCACTCAATAACCAGCCAGTCATCGCTTTCATAAAAACTCCCTAGAAGGGGCCTGTCTTAGAACAGGCGATTCATGTATTCGGTCCAGAAACGCTCAAGATTATGCATGGATTTGTTCGCCTCGACCAGAAACGCGAGGTTCGGGCTGCGTTTATCAAGGTCGGCCACATTGCGCTCGATCAGCGCATCCATTTTTTCCACCAGCGCCGAGCCCTTATCCGACAGTCGAACGCGGGTCGAGCGTTTATCATGCGGTGCCTTCTCCTGCAGCAGATAGCCCGTTTCAACCAAGTGCTTCACGTTGTAAGAAACATTGGTGCCAAGGTAATAGCCACGATTCGTCAGTTCGCCGACCGTCAGTTGGTCGCCGCCGATATTGTACAGAATCAGCGTCTGTACGTTATTAATGTCCTCCACCTTCAAGCGATCAAGTTCGCTTTTCACCACATCCAGAAAACGGCGGTGCAACCGCTCAATGAGCAGGATGGTTTCAAGGTAAATTTGCTTCATCGGTATCTCCTTCATCGACACTAAAAAATAGTTGTGGCATATCCCTGCTGCTTAATCAAGTAGCGCCGGGTCCGAGGTCAGGCGCATCGTTACCGTGGTGCCAGCCCCTTCCTTACTTTCAATTTTAATTTTTCCGTGGTGAAGGTCAACCAGCCGCTTGGTCAGGGGCAAGCCCAAGCCCGCGCCTTCATATTTACGGTTCAGCCCCATCTCTGCTTGATTGAAAGTCGAGAAGGCTTTGCGGATTGTCTCCTCACTCATGCCGATGCCTTGGTCTTCCACTTGGATGGTGAAATAATGCACGCCCTGACGTGCCGCCTCGGCACGCGCGCGCACGGTCACCTTGCTGCCCTCGGGGCTGAATTTAATTGCGTTGGATAACAGATTGAGCAGAATCTGCACCAGGCGCACCGGGTCCGCGATGATTTTGGGGAGTTTATCCGGCAGGTCGGTATAAATATCAATTTTGCGCTGGTAGGCGTTGCCCGCCACAATCCGCAGTGCCTTTTCTATGACCTTGGCGAGGCTGACGGACGAGAATGTCACGCTCAACTTGCCCGTTTCGGCGCGCGTTAAATCCAGAATGTCATTGATAACATCCAGTAGATGACGCCCAGAATCATGGATGTCCTGGGCATATTCCACGTATTTCGGGTCACCCATCGGGCCAAATTGCTGGCCCTGCAGCATCGTCGAAAACCCGATGATGGCATTGAGTGGCGTGCGAAGTTCATGGCTCACGTTCGCCAAAAACTGCGATTTGGCCTGATTGGCCGATTCTGCCGCAAGGCGCGCCTTATCAAGCTCCGCACTCTTGCGCGACAGACGACTATCGCGATCCTCGATCTCTTTGAGCATGGCATTGAACGAATCCGTCAACGCGCGAATTTCAGTGGGCACCACATCGAGCACACCCGGTACCACCCGGAGTGAATAATCTTTGTACAACGACACGCGCTGGGCAGTCGAGGCAATCTGGCGCAGCGGGCGAATCAGATGATTCTGCAGCTTCAAGCCCAGCAGCCAACAGAACATCGCCAGCAGCAATCCAAGCAACGCCGAAACCAATAGCCATGTGCCCACTTTGGCAAACGGCTTGGCGTGATTTGCCACCAGCACCAGCTCACCAATGGGCTGCGGTAATTGATGCCGAATGATGGGCACGCTCACCCGCACATGACGAAACGATTCCCCATCCAAACTGAGTGTGTCGCAGCGTGGGCCATCCTTCGCACCGCGGTTTTGCGCTGGACCGGAGCGACTGCTCAGGACCTTGCCTTTATCATCATACACACAGGCAATCACATAGTCCGGGTTACTATCAATGCTGCGTAGCGCATCCGCCGTGATGGTGGAGAGTGAATCCGCATCGCCAAGGCTGGCCGCCAGCATGGTCGCTTGCATAGCAACGATG
>CAZOFC010000060.1:0-10919 GCA_964578965.1 uncultured Azospirillum sp. | reverse complement strand
GGGTCATAGAGGCCCGGCATGCCGATGATGCTCTCCAGCGCGCCATAGGCGGCATCGAGTTCAAAAACAAACTGAGGGTCACGCAAATCGTCGAACTGCAGTCGGTCACGATAATGGGTATTCACCCACTCGACCAGTTGCGTGTACTTATCATCCGTTAATACAACTCCCGAATGTATCGCCCGCTCTTGTTCCGGAGTCATAACGATTCGTAATCGCAAGCAAGCAGGTCCACCACCATTGCGCATGCTCTCACGCACGTCCAGGTAGTGTGCGGCGTGCAGTACACTCTCCGCCAACAGACGATCGACGACCCTCCTGACACCCGCATGATTCGAGCACTCGGACGGCGCTACGAGCGTGAATTTTTTAGGCGCCGTTTCCAGCAATTGCGAGTTGAATAAGTAGCTGCTTACCGCATCGGCAATCGATAGATCTGCCGAAGGAATCTCGTGGAGCATAAACTGAGCTTGTTTTGTCGCCCAATCGCGCAGCCGTTTTTGGTCATTTTCAATGAACGCTTGCTCATGAATCACCATCAAGCGGGTGGTGTTCATCGCAATCACGTCGTTGTGAAACACGCCAAGGTCGATAGCTTCGGGAGATTGTTGCAAAAACATCACTCGCGAAGGATCAATACAATTCACACGCGCAATTGCTTCGCTCGCCATTCGCTCCTGACGTGCAGGATATTTCTTGGGTAGATAAGTCAATTCATGACTTTTACCAAAGACGAAAATATTATCACCTTGATCACTGTGATTATTACATATTCTCATATGATTAGCAGCACCCTCGTCGCCAAGAGACTGCACCGGATTAATGTAATTATGGACGCTGAATAAATCTGTGTTATGGAAAATTTTAGCCAATAAATGGCGGCTAAAATCCCCCTCTACGCTACGGTGAAAATGGCTGACTAAGTTTGCAGGTGTGAGATGGAGTTTTCCATCCAAACTATCCGCCGATGGCGTGACCGTGGCCGCATTTGCAGCCCACATGAAGGAGGATGAGAAGAGTGCCGACAACAACCCCGGCGCCTGTTGATAACTTTGGCTAAGTAGGCTTGCCAAATCCCCATTGAAACCTAGGCGCTTAAGCACAGAAATGAGTGGTCGGTAGTGCGGCGGAAAGAACGCCTGAGGCACGCCAAGGTTGCGCACGAAGCGCATCTTTTCAAGCCCTTGCAAGGCGGCAAGGCGCGGGTTCGAAACCGCCCCCGCATTCATTGCCGACGCATTATTGCCAAGCGCCAGCCCGGCATAATTATGGGTCGGCCCCACTAAACCATCAAACTGCCATTCACGTGCATTCATAGCTTATCCCAATGTAATTCCTGGAGGAAGTTGCGCAGGCAAGGCTAATTTCTCTGCCTCGACCGAGGCCACGGGATAGGCGCAATAATCCGCCGCGTAATAGCCTGCCGGGCGATGGTTGCCGCTAATACCGACACCGCCGAATGGCCCCGCCCCTGAGGCACCCGTGGTCTGGCGGTTCCAATTCACTAATCCTGCGTGTAGTTTTGAGCTAAGCAATTGAAATAGTGCATGATCATCGCACAGTACGGCGGCACTAAGGCCAAAGCGCGTCGCGTTCGCCAGCTGCACGGCTTCATCAGCCGTATCCACACGGTAGAGTTGAAGTAGTGGACCAAAATATTCCTCATCCGGCGCATTGCTGATTCCCGTCATGTCAATGATCGCTGGAGTAACGAAGGGTAAATTCTCATGTAATTGTTGCATACGCAGTAATGGTTTGCCACCCAATGCTTCAAGATTTACTTGTGCATCAAGCAAACGCCTTGCTTCACGCAGGGAAATAAGCGGGCCCATGAAGGGTGCGGGCTCACTGTCATAGGCGCCAATCGTCAGGGCCTGGGTTGCGGCGATAAGCTGGGCAACGAAATCCTCGCGCCCAGACCAGGCTGGAAGGATTAAACGCCGCGCACAGGTGCAGCGCTGGCCAGTGCCGGTAAACGCCGAGAGAATGGTCTCGAGCACCGCCGCTTTTATATCCGATACCTCGCAGACAATCAATGGGTTATTGCCCCCCATCTCAAGCGCCAGCACAATCTCAGGGCGTCCTGCCAACTGCGCGTGAATAGCCTTGCCGGTAGCTGAAGAGCCTGTGAATAAGATACCATCCACCGCCGCATTGGCCAGCGCCATACCGGTCTCGCGCTCCCCTTGCACCAAATTCAGCACCCCGGCAGGTAATCCTGCCTCATGCCATTGTTTTACCATCCATTCTGCAACCATTGGGGTTTGCTCACTCGGCTTAAACACAATCGTGTTCCCCGCAAGCAGTGCGGGCATGATATGACCATTTGGCAGATGCGCCGGGAAATTATAAGGCCCATAGACTGCCATTACCCCATGGGGTTTGTGGCGAACGACCGCATTACCAACCGGCGAAGCCTTTGATTTTGTGCCGGTACGTTCGGCATACGCATCGACGCTGAAGCCAAGCTTCGCCATCACCGCTGCCACTTCTGATTTTGCATCCCACAAGGCTTTGCCGGTTTCCTCGGCGATCAACCGCGTCAATTCCTCCTGCTTGCTTGAAATCAATGACTTAAAGGCTTCAAGATATGCCAGCCGCGCCTCATAACTCAGTGCGGACCAAGCGGGGAATGCGGCCCGCGCGGCGGCAACCGCCGCAGTGACAAGCTCGGCACTCGCTGCCTTGCCTTGCCAGATAGTCTTACCAGTCGCAGGGTTCGTAGAAGCAAAGTCGTGGCTTCCTTCATCTTTCCATAAGCCATTGATATATTGCATAAGAACTCCAGAATGTTCAACATTATCAGATGGGGTAGTAGCGCAGCCGATCTCCAACCGCTAGATTCGCCCGGCGCGCAAGACGCGGGGAGATAGTCACGCCATCCTCTGGCAGCAGCTTCAGGCGACCAACAGCGCAGCGAAAGCCCTCAAACTGGTCATTCGTGACCATGAATTTATCCGTCTCTTCGGATAATTCCGCTATAGTAATGACCTTCGCATGCTTCGCTGATTTCACCACATCGATGGATTGGCGCTCGGCAATCATGGTCGGCCCGCCATCGAAGATATCGACATAGCCGGTATATTTGAACCCCTGGCGCTCGAGCATCGCTTTTGCTGGCTCGGAGGCGGAATTGACCTCCCCCACCACTTGCCTTGCTGATTTTGGAAGTAAATTCAGATAGATAGGGTATTTAGGCATCAGGTCATTGATGAACTGATTGCCTTGCGTGGCGTTGATATAATCTGCCTTCGCAAAGTTCATTTCGAAGAATTTTTTAGGCAAGGCATTGTAAAACGGTGCATTTCCATCCACGTCATGGACACCGCGCATTTCAGCAATCACTGTATCCGAGAAATATTGGGGGAACGCCGCCATGAACATGAAGCGCGAGAGCGACATCATTTTCCCCAACCGGTCACGTCGATAGGATGGTTTTAAAAACAGCGAGCCCACTTCCGTGGCCCCGGTCAGGTCGTTCGTCACCTGCAACATGGTCTGCTTCGAGAAAATATTGAGCTGCGAGGACACTTGCGTGATCGTCGTCAGTTTATACGAGTAAAACGGCTGGCTAAGCCCAATATGCGCCTTGATGCCACAGGTGCCGGCGATATGGCCCGCATTATCTGCATCCTCAAGCACGAAAAAGAAGCTCTCCTGCCCGGATTTTGCGTTTTTGCCGGCAAAACTCGCGACGGATGCCTCGATTTTATCCTTCAGCACCGCCACATCCGGCGGCAGGGAGGTCATGCCAAAGCCAGCTTGCCGGGCCAACTCCAGCACTGCCTCGTGATCGTTCAACGTCGCTGGGCGTAGGAACATGTGCAAAGCCTCGATGTAAAATTTCAAACGAGTTTACAGCGATTTATTGCCCTTCTCAAGTGGCAGTAAGGCATCACTAAGGGCTAAAGCGACGCAGTTACATGCACCACACGACAGTGAGTACAATTACGCCGCTGCGAATTGCTTACACGCCGCCTCGAAGCGCTTAATGCCTGTCGCCATCTCGCCTTGCGTAATCGTCAGTGGCGGCAAAAAGCGCATCACATTTGGCCCCGCGACAAGCACCAGCACGCCTGCTTTGCGCGCTGCTTCCGAAATATCGCCCGATTTACCGGCATGCTCGGGAATCAACTCCGCACCAATCATCAGCCCACGGCCGCGAATTTCTTTGAAGAGCCCGAGCTCGGCATTAATGGCGTGAAGCCCCGCGCGCAGCTGTTCGCCCCGCTCGGCAACATTCAGCAACACATCCTGCCGCGCCAGCTTGGTGAGCGAGGCCAGCGCCACCGCCGCCATCACCGGGTTACCGCCAAAGGTGGTGCCGTGCGTGCCAAACTGCAGCACATCCGCCGCCTTGCCACCAACTAGCATCGCGCCAATCGGCAAGCCACCGCCGAGCGCCTTCGCGAGCGTCACGACATCGGGAATCACACTATCCTGACAATGCGCAAATAGGCTGCCAGTGCGGCCCATGCCGGCCTGAATTTCATCGACGACCAACAGCGCGCCCACCTTATCGCATAAGCCGCGCAGATGCGCGAGGAAGCCGGGTTTTGCAGGCATCACCCCGCCCTCGCCCTGCACGGGTTCAACGAAGATGGCGCAGGTATTTTCATCGACCAGCGCATCGATTGCCGCCTCGTCATTGAATTTATCGCAGTAAATAAACCCAGCGGGCATCGGCTCAAAACCGATATGGTATTTGGGCTGCGCCGTAAGCGTCACGGTCGCCAGTGTGCGGCCATGGAAGGAGCCATTAAAGCTGATGATATTGCGTGCACTTGGCGGCTTGCCTTTATCCGCCGCGTATTTACGCACGAGCTTGATGGCGGCTTCGTTGGCCTCGGCCCCCGAATTACACAGGAATACTTTTTGCGCGAAGCAGGCATGCTGAACCAGCGCTTCGGCCAATTTAATCGGCGGCTCAGTGAAAAAGATGTTACTGGTGTGCCAAAGCTTGCGCGATTGCGCATCGAGTGCGGCGAGCAAATCGGGATCCTGATGGCCAAGGCTGCACACAGCAATCCCCGCCCCTAAATCAATGTAATCCTTGCCCTCAAGGTCCCACACCGTAGAGCCCTTGCCATGATCGAGAATCATGTCGCGCGGCTTGTAGTTGGGCACATAGTATTTGCGGCCCTTGGCAATCAACGCTTCTGATTGGGCACTGAGTGCGGGCGTGGAGGGAGGCAGTGAGGACATGGACAGACTTTCCAGAGTAAACAATGAAGGCATTGATAGAACGTTGTCACCCCGGCTTTACGCCGGGGTCCCGCTTTATGAAGAGAGCTGGATCCCGGTGTTTGCTGGCGCAAAACCGGGATGACAGTCCAAGCGTGTTTCCGATGCGTACCACAAGGGTTAATGTATTCCATTTACGCACAATTAGCCCGCGCATGCAAATGACACGCATGCAATGCAGCATGATGCCCAAAAACTTTGTGAAGTTGTGTCGGCATGGTTACGTTGCCAAAGAGAATCGCAAACTTCTTGCAAGGATTGTCGAGTTATTTGATAATAGAAAAGATTGTTAATGGGGATACAATGCTAGCCAGCTCCAACGAAAATTATGGTTTCAGCTTGGTCGAGCTATCCATCGTGTTGGTTATCCTCGGCCTGCTAATCGGCGGTGTTCTCTCGGGGCAATCGCTCATCCGCGCGGCGGAGCTGCGTGCAGTGACTTCAGAGTATAGCCGCTACGTTACAGCAACGCAGTCCTTCCGCGACAAATACTTCGCGCTCCCCGGAGATATGACGAACGCAACCGCGTTTTGGGGCGTGGCGCATGCAACACCAGCCACCTGTGTTACAACTGCCAGCTCGTCACCTCTCACCTGCAATGGCAACGGTGACGGCATCCTTCTTCCTAGTGCTGGCTCGAATGAGTCCTTCAGGTTCTGGCAACATCTGGCCAACGCAGGGCTAATTGAAGGAACATATAACGGCATTACGCAAGGGACGAGCAGCTTCTCATCGACGACGGCAAACTCTCCTATCAGCAAACTCTCTCAAGGACTCTGGTTTGCCTGGAACTGGAATGGAATAACTAGTGACTCAAGTGTCTTTGATGGTAACTATGGAAATATCCTGCAAATCGGCGGCTTCTTGCTGAATAACGAGGCAAGAACGCCGCTATTCAAACCGGAAGAAGCATGGAATATTGATACAAAATTGGACGATGGATTGCCCGGTCGGGGGAAAATGATCGGCCGCGATTTTTTTGGTTTTACCGGAACTAACTGCACAACTGCTACCGCCAGCACGCAGTCTTCAGCTACATATTATCTTGCAGGCACCTCCAAAACATGTACGCTTTTTTTTCGAGAAGCATTTTAAAAGTCGTTACACAAACACGTGCGCGAACTTTTCCTTCAACACCGCATCCACCTCTTCCATGCCCACCTCGAGCCCAAGCTGGTGCATGGAGGTGACCCCAAATTCGCGGATGCCGCAGGGAACAATGCCCGCGTAATGCGATAAATCAGGGTTCACATTGAGGGCAATGCCGTGGCTCGTCACCCATTTTTGCACGCGCACGCCGAGGGCCGCGATCTTGGCTTCGCTCTGCATCATCGTCGCGCCTTGCGTAGGCCGTAAGGCCGAGCCGCCGCTGCGAGGGGGGATAGCGCTGCTTGCAGCGCGTAAGGGGGAGGCCTGCCCCCCTTCACGCCCGAAGGACGCACCAGAAGTATTCACCCACACGCCGACACGGCCCTCGCGCGTGAATCCCTCAATGCCAAAATGCTGCAAGGTGAGGATGATCCACTGCTCGAGTTGCTGCACATAGGCGCGCAAATCGGGGCCCTTTTCGCCTGCGTGTTTTTTCAAATCACGCATGATGTAAACGACCCGTTGGCCGGGCCCATGATAGGTCACCTGCCCACCGCGCCCGGTTTCATAGGTCGGGAATGCGCGCCCGAGCACATCGCTTACCTTCGCGCTAGTGCCAAGCGTGTAAAGCGGCGGGTGCTCGACCAACCAGGCCAACTCCTCCGCCTCGCCTTTCTGGATAGCCGCAACCCGCTCGGCCATGGCTGCCAGTGCATCGGGATAGGGTAGTAATTGCGTTGTTGTCTTCCATTCCATCCGGGCATTCTAACCACAAGCCCTGCGGGCGCGAAAGCAAGAATCACACGAAGTAGGCGACAAGGTGCGATTAGGGGTTGCGTGCAGGCAAAACATTTGCTAACCCGCACGTCCTAGCTGGCTGAGATGCGACCATGGCGGAATTGGTAGACGCACTACCTTGAGGTGGTAGCGGGGCGACCCGTGGAAGTTCGAGTCTTCTTGGTCGCACCAGCCAGCTAGGGGATAGCCGAAAAGTGATTCCAAGATGATGAGAACGTGAAGTTCGACCAAAAGCTTAGCGAACCACAGGTGAGCTTAGCGTTGGCGAGGAGCGAAGCGAGCATGTCTTCTTGGTCGCTACCTACCAGCTAGCCTTTCATTGAAGAACGAATCGGGAGGCGTGGTTGCAAAATACGGATAGCACACCCTACGAGCCCTCCACCGAAACCAAGCTTGGCCTTGCACCTGAGCTGATTGCCGAAATTTTCGCTGCGATTGAACGCCTCGATGTGCTGACCGCACAT
This sequence comes from uncultured Azospirillum sp., assembly GCA_964578965.1. Classification (GTDB taxonomy): domain Bacteria; phylum Pseudomonadota; class Alphaproteobacteria; order Rickettsiales; family UBA3002; genus QFOX01. The sequence continues at coordinate 3,324 of CAZOFC010000060.1, read as the reverse complement.
AACCTCGTTGCCCCCCTGCCCGCACCCGACCAAGCCGAACTGTTCGAGCAGTTGAGCCATGATGAACGCCGCTGGCTGACCGAAGCACTGGCCGCGGACTTTGATTCCGAGATGCTGCCCGAGCTCTCGCCCGCCGCTGCGGAAGACGTGATCGAAGCGCTCGGTACTGAAAAATCCGTCGAGGTGCTCGCCGAGCTTGAGACCGACGATGCCGTCCATATCCTTGAAGACCTTGGCCCTGCCGAGCAGCTCGAACTTCTCGAAGGGATGTCCCTTGAGATGCGCGAGGACATCGAGGAGGGCCTGACCTACGACCCTGAATCAGCCGGTCGCCTCATGCGTAAAGCGCTCGTGGCGGTGCCGGAATTCTGGAATGTCGGCGACACGATCGATTTCCTGCGCGCCGCCGACGAGTTGCCCGAGTATTTCTATGTGATTTACACCGTGAATGCGGGGTTCGTGCCCACCGGGCGCGTCATGCTTGGCACCATTTTGGGCCATAAGCGCGATGTGCCACTCGAGCAGATTCGCCAGACGAATCTTTATGCCGTGAATGCGGATACCGACCAGGAAGAAGTCGCCTATCTCTTCCGTAAATATGCACTGGTCGAGGCACCGGTGATCAACCATGAGGGCGTGCTCGTGGGTACCATCACGGTGGATGATGTGGTCGATGTACTCGTCGAGGAAGATGAAGAAGATTACCTACGCGCCGGGGGGGTTGCCGGGCAGGATTTCCAATCAAGCATCTGGGAAACCACCCGCGCGCGCTTTGGGTGGCTGTTCATCAATTTGCTCACGGCGGTGCTTGCCTCGTTGGTCATTTCGCTGTTTGAATCAACGATCGAAAAAGTCGTCGCCCTTGCGCTTATGATGCCGATGGTGGCATCCATGGGCGGTAATTCAGGCACCCAGACAGTGACGGTTGCCGTGCGCGCCATCGCCACCCGCCAGTTGAACGATAGCAACAGCGCGCAATATATACGCAAAGAGATGTTCATCGGCCTACTCAACGGGGCGGGGCTTGGGCTTATCATGGCGGCTGGGGTCTATCTTCTGTTCAGCGATGTCAAACTCGCCATCGTCATGCTGCTCGCCGCAACCGGCACCATGACCATGGCGGGCCTGTGGGGTGCGCTTATCCCCATCTTCCTGCATCGCCGTGGGTTCGACCCTGCGATTTCAAGCACCATTTTCCTCACCACCGTAACGGATTGTGTCGGCTTCTTCAGCTTCCTCGGCCTCGCGACACTGATTTTATTGGCGATTTAGAACGCCCTATACTTATATTCTTCGCATATCCCTACTGCCAAAAACGCAGGATTTTAGTGGCTTTATGACAGTTCAATGAAGTTTGCTCAGCCCCTATTGTTTCGCCAAAACCAACACGGCATAGTGCCTGTGTTGTTTGGAATGATTTTGTGTTCGTACCCCTAAAAGGCTACCGCGCAGAATATCACCTAAATGACAGCCTAGCATCATATCCCCACGTCTGAATCGACGTGCTGATGCTTTTTTAAGACCGAAAGGACTTAAGTTATGACCGATGTTACCCAAGCGGCTGTTGAATCACCCGAGCCTGCGCCCTATGAATTCCCTGCCGGTGTCTATGATATGGCAGCAGAAATCGCACAGGATGCGCATGCTCGGCTGAGCAGTCTCAGTGTCGCAGGGTTTATCCTCGGCACCGTCCGCATCGTCGTCGAAAACCTCGCTGATGATACGGAAATTGATGTCGACGATGACGGCGATTATGTGGTCATGAGCGATGAAGGTGAAGTTCTTGCAACCAACCTTCCGGAAGACGAAGGCAATGCTGAAACGGCAGAAACCTTCGTCGATGTTATCGAAGGCTACGAAGCCGACGGCGACACCGACAAAGGCATCACTGCTGCGACCTAACCGCTGCAGCAATTCTTTGTGAGCCACTGCGCTATAAGCAGTGGCGTGAATCACATTCTGGGTGGGGGGAGCAATCCTCTCACCCTTTTTTGTACGCGGGTGTAACCATTCATTCCCTGCCCGCGAATCCCGTGGTAAGGAGAGTTTATGAACCGTTTCATGAAAACCATTTGCACCTTTTTATTTGCGAGCACTGTGATGACCGCCCCAACCCATGCTGCCTCAACGTCCACTACCCGCACGGCCGTGTTTGCTGGCGGCTGCTTCTGGTGCATGCAACCCAGCTTCGATAACACCAAAGGTGTTAGCAAAACCCTGGTGGGCTATTCCGGTGGCGATGCAAAAACCGCGACCTACGATCAGGTTTCAAACGGAAATACAGGCCATTTCGAGGCCATCGAGATCACCTATGACCCAAGTGTAGTGACCTATGAGGCGCTGCTGACGATTTACCTTGAGAACATTGACCCGACCCAAGCGGATGGCCAATTCAACGACCGCGGCGACCATTACCAGACCGCGATTTTCTATGCGAACGACGCCGAGAAACTGGCCGCCGAAAAAGCCTTGGCCGCCATTGCGCCGAAATTTGCCCCAGCCCCCATTGTGGTGAAGCTGTTACCCACAAAACCCTTCTATGCGGCCGAGGATTACCACCAGAAATATTATGAGAAAAACAGCCTACACTATAACGCCTACAAAGTAGGTTCTGGCCGCGCCAGTTTCATCAAGCGCGTGTGGGGGAAGAAGTAGGCGCTAGATACCGGACAGTAATTGCGTTGCCTAATGTGGCGAGTTCATAATCTCAGTAGATAAGTCGCGAGCTGGGCGAGCGTCGCTGTGCCAGCACGGCTGCGCGTAGATTTGGTCAGTAGACCAAATCGAAGCAACACAATAAACTAACTGATCAGGCGCAGATTCTCGAGGATTTTGATCTCGCGTTCGCTCGGCGCTTCCTCGTTGTCATTGACACTATCGAGGCTCGATGTCAGCTCGGGCATCACCGCCTGACGCACCGACTCACTGCGCATATCTTCCAGTGCTAAACGCTCGGTACGCTTCAGTTTGCCGTCCACCTTCGCGCCGTCTTCAATCGTGATGCTCTCATGCATGATCGTGCCACGCACATGCGCCGATTCGAACAGGGTCACGTTCTCGGCCTTGATCAGCCCATCCACCGTACCGTGGATGAAGACTTCCTGCGCCACCAAATCACCACGGATACGGCCATCCGGGCGCACCGTTACGCTGTGGCCACGCACATTTCCATCCACCTGACCGTCAATATCCAGAATTCCATCGCTGACGATATTACCCAGCACATTCATGTTGGCAGCGATGACCGAAAGCTCGAGCACCTTGCGTTGGCTGGATGCGGCAGACGCTTTGTTGTTTCTAGTTAACCGCTTGAACATCCTGGCC
>CAZOFC010000059.1:5861-10938 GCA_964578965.1 uncultured Azospirillum sp. | reverse complement strand
GTGTGCGAATCGCCACAGACAATCGTGGAGCCGGGCAGGGTGAAGCCTTGCTCGGGGCCAACGATGTGAACCACACCTTGGCGGATATCGTCCATTTTATAATAGGTGACGCCGAATTCCTTCGCGTTGTCTTCCAGCGTTTGCACTTGGATGCGGCTAGTCTCGTCCTTGATGCCTTGCAGGCGGTCTTTCGTCGTGGGCACGTTATGGTCGGCGACCGCAAGCGTCAGCTCCGGGTGACGAACCTTGCGACCAGCGGTGCGCAGTCCTTCGAAGGCTTGTGGGCTCGTGACTTCATGCACCAGATGGCGGTCGATATAGAGCAGGCACGTGCCATCCTCGGCCTCGTGAACAAGGTGAGCATCGAAGATTTTATCGAAGAGGGTGCGTGCTTTTGTCATCCTAGGTCCATCATGTGTCATGCCGGAAAATTTTTCAGAAGAAAAATTTCTCCGGTATCCAGCTTAGCAAAATACCAGAAGGGATTTTGCTTTATGTTCAAACGCCTTCTGGCGTTTGAACATGTCTGGGTCCCGGTGTTACTGCGCTACTGCTGCGTAAACCGGGATGACAGCCGGGAGTTTTTAGGCGTTCGCGTCGTTTGCGGCAGCTTTGCTAGCAGCAATGCCGGCGAGATCCATCTTCTCTTTGATGCGCGCCGATTTACCGGTGCGGCCACGCAGATAGTAGAGTTTCGCACGGCGCACTTCACCTTGGCGAATGCGGGTAACACCAGCAATACGGGCCGAGTAGAGTGGGAAGATACGCTCAACGCCTTCGCCATGGCTGAGTTTGCGCACGGTGAATGCCGAGTTGATGCCAGCATTTTTGCGCGAAATCACGAGGCCTTCGAATGCCTGAATACGCTCGTTGCTGCCCTCGATGATTTTCACATCCACGCGCACCACGTCGCCGGGTTTGAAATCGTCGATTTTCATGCCAGCGCTGACTTTAGCGACTTGTTCGGCTTCGATTTGCTGCAGAATGTTCATAGGTTACCTCGTGTGCGCGGCGTCCGCGTCAAGTTTATTAAGGGAGGGCTATCTACACGCAGCGCTCAGGCTTGGCAAGGGGAAATATTGATTGAATGGGGCCTTGCCCCCTACGCGGCTAAAGCCGCGGACCCCTGCCGCTTCGCGGCTCGCCCTTGGGCTACGCACGGCCAACCATCGCCTATGCATCTTTTGCTGTTCTTAAGACGGCAAATTCAGCAAATTCGGCCTTCTGGCATCACAAGGTTATTTCTTATCTATTCCCTGAGCAAATCCGGCGTCTTGCAGTTGTGTTATTGTTGTTCTGAAGAAAAAACTCCCGCCGAAGCGGGAGTCCAGATGGTAGAGGTTTCTGCGCCGTGTTTGCACACGGCGAGAAAAATGTTTAGGCACCTTCCCCAGACTCCCATGGACAATGGGATTCGAGGTCGGGGTCTTGTCTATAAAACAGACGCGCTCTTTTTGTTGCTTCTGCTTTTTCTGCAGCTTTTCTGGTTGCCTCCTGTCCTTCGGGAGTCGCCAGCCATGCATCGCGAAGAGCTTTTTCCTTAGCTTTCGCATTTGCTAATGCCTCATCTTTTAATCGTCTCACTCCATAACTCAGAAAATTATCTCCAAGCCAACAGAGTGGCACACTTACAATGAATGAACAAAGCTGGTAGAAGACGATGTATTGTTCATCGTTATAGAAGTAGGCGATATAGTGAAGACAAACGGATGATAGTATCATAAGAATTCCGGTCATGTCTCCGCCTATACCTGCAGAAAAAAAGCTCAGTTCCTTTTCTTTTCTTAGCAGTTCTGTCACTCCCCAAAAGTAACCCCAAAAGGCGCGGGCGCCAAACGAAGTGACGGCAAAGAGAACAATCACCGAAAAAATTACCGAAAAGTTCATGATCTTTACTCCATATTGCAGAGACGCTAAAATTCTGCTCTCTAAAATCCTGTATTCTCAAGGAATAACGGGCGAGAAACAGAATAATAACCCTTACATCTTAGCAAATTCTGCAGGGGCGCGGTGGGAAGATTTGATGACAATTGCTCGCTATTTCAGCAAATCTGGCCTTCTGGCTCTCGTGATGGCCTTGGCCTGCTCCAGCCGCCACGCATCGATGTTCTTATGGTGGCCCGAGAGCAAAATCTCAGGGATAGCGCGACCCTCCCATACGGCTGGTTTGGTGTAGTGGGGGTATTCGAGTAAGTGGGCGTAGGGCCCATCGCCGAAGCTTTCTTCGCCGAGGCTTGCTTCTTTGCCAATGACGCCGGGGAGAAGCCGCACACAGCCATCGATCAGCGCCATGGCGGGAATATCGCCGCCGGTGAGGACAAAATCGCCCAAGCTCACCTCACGCGGTTGGTGTTTTTCGAGCACGCGCTCATCCACTGCTTCATAGCGGCCGCACAGCAAAATGAGGGGGGTAGCAATCAGCTCACGAAATAGGGCTTGGCGCATGACCTCGCCGCGTGGTGAAAAATGAATGAGTTGTGCGGTGGGGTTCGTTGCCTTGGCGCTCAGTATAGCCGCATCCACCACGTCGGGCTTGAGCACCATGCCCGCACCGCCGCCAGCGGGCGAATCATCGACCTTTTGGTGGGGGCCGATGCCGAAATCACGTAAGTTTGTGAGCGATAATTCCCATAGACTACGCGTCAGCGCATCGCCAATCAGCGAGCAACCCAAGGGGCCCGGATACATTTCGGGCATCAGGGTGATGACGCTGATGCGCCAAGGTTCGACTTTTACGGCTGGTTCCTGCATAGCGCTGGCTATAGTGCGAATGCCAACGCAAATCTAGCTAGAACTGGGTGAGTTAGGCGAACGCGCACTTACAGAGTGGGCACTTCGCCGCGATTATTGGCTGTCTGCACCACTTGCGTGGCCGTCGTTGCGGCTGCATTATTCTTGAGCGCAGCTTCATTAAGCCAGCTTTGCTGCTGGCTAGGGGTCAGCTTTGCCCACTCACGCTGGCGAGTAGCAGTATCCCAGTTGCTATTGTTAAAGCCGCTGGGGATACCCCCTGCCGCCAAGCTATTGGCACCAGTGACAGTCTGCGCAGGGGAGGATGCGCCCGAACTGATATCCGAGCGGATGCGGTTGCCAAGCAGGCTGTTGCTGGCAATTTCCTTACCTGCGGCGTCGAACAATTTGCCAGTGGTGGGGTCCATACGCCCTGCGATCTGGCCGGTGGCATCACGCAGGACACCCTCCGGGCTGAGCGAGAAGCGGCCCGAGCCACCAAAGCCGGAGTTCCTAAGCGCGCTGCTTAAACGGCCATCGTTGGTGTAGCGGATGATGCCGTCGTCACTCGCGGCGACATAATCATTTTTTTGTCTGAAGCTTGGGTTGCTCGGGCGGCTGCCACGGCTGTTGCCAAGACCGCCAGCAAGGCCGCCAACGATCGAGCGGGTGAGGCCGCGCGACAGGCCCGTTTCACGCGCAAGCGCATTGCTGCCCTCGCGCACCGCAATGCGCGTGCCTGCTTGTTGAATATTGCCATTAATAGCGCCATTGACCAGTGCGTTGGCATCCCCGCGAGCGATGCCCGTGCCATTAGCGAGCGCGGCACTGCCCTCGCGGCGCACCGTATTGGTCGCTTCACGGCGCGCCACCCCTTCAATATTCCCGTTCGCCACGCCATTGACCAATCGGCCAGTGGTGCCGCGTGATAGGCCCGTGGCGCTTGAAATCTCGTTCGTGGCGGCACGCGTACCCTCGCGCACCGCAATACGGGTGCCGACACGCTGGATATTGCCGTTCACGGCGCCATTGACCAGTGCATTGGCATCCCCGCGGGCGATGCCGGTACCGTTGGCGAGGGCCGCACTGCCCTCGCGGCGCACCGCGTTAGTTGCTTCACGGCGCGCTACCCCCTCGACATTCCCGTTCGCCACCCCATTGACCAATCGGCCAGTCGTACCGCGTGAAAGGCCGGTGGCGCTTGAAATCTGATTGGTTGCTTCGCGACTTCCCTCGCGCACCGCAATGCGCGTGCCGACCTGCTGGATGTTGCCGTTGCGCACGCCGTTCACAATGGCGCGTGAATCCCCATTTGAAATGCCGGTAGCGCCAGCAAGCTCACGCGAGGCAGCGTTGGTGCCCTCACGGGTTGCGATGCGGGTGCCGACTTGCTGAACATTGCCGTTACGCACACCACTCACGATGGCGTTGGCATCACCCCGCGCAATCCCCGTTTGGCTTGCAAGATTGCTGCTCGCCTCGCGGCGCACGGTATTGGTGGCTTCGCGTTGCGCGACATTCTGTAAGTTGCCGTTCACGGCCGCGTTCGCCAGACGTCCAGTGCTCGCGGATGAGACACCTGTCGCCAATGAGATTTGTGATGCACCCTCACGCGCCACAGCACGAGTGCCCGCCTGAACGGTCGGAGCAGGGGTAGGCGAATTGCTGTAAACGGGCGTCAAAGTCGCAGAACCTTTCTGCGCTTGCGGCGGCAGCTGGACTAAATCGGCACGGGTGACGGGCTGATTGCTGACGACAGGGGTAGGAAGGTTGCTGGCAACCGGGGTGAGTGTCGTTGGGGTTGCGCGGACCACAGGTTGATAGATTGCAATTTCGGCGGCGGCTGTGGCGCTAAGCGGCATGACCAGCGATGTTAGTAACAGTGCGGTTAAGCGACGTGTCATTCCCTGTTGGATCATGGATCGCTCCTTAAACGGGTGGCGGGGCTGAAGGTAGCCACAATTTTAATTAATTAACTTCAATCATTACGCCAAACTTGTTAACAATTGGTTAATTATGCCCAGATTTGTTAATCGATACGTTGAAAATTCAGGGCTAATCTTCACCACGCGCATCCAGCACTTCCGGGGGGTGGATGGTAATTTGCCGGGCCGTGACATCCACTGTCGGAAAGGTGGCGTGGTTGAAGGCATAAAGCGCCCCCGGTTCACTCGGGGTGTCGATCTCTAGAATATCCCCTGCGCCATAATTGACCACGGCACGCACCTGACCGAATGCTTCGCCGTCCGCCGTGATGACGGCCATGCCGATGAGGTCGTCCGTGTAGTATTGGTTGGGTTTATCGAGCTTGGGCAGAGCGGCACGCGGCACACCAATTTTTTGCCCG
>CAZOFC010000059.1:0-5851 GCA_964578965.1 uncultured Azospirillum sp. | reverse complement strand
GATGCCTTCGATTTCTACAATGGCGCCGCCCTCAGTACTGCCGGTGATGCGTAATTTTAGCGGCGTGCCCTTAGCGTCTGTCAGGCCTTTATGCTTGGCAAAATCATGCAAGGGGTCGGTGAAGGATTTCACCTTCATGCGGCCGCTGACCCCATGCGGCTGGGTGAACACCGCGAGTGCAACCCATGCTGATTCCGCGGTCGAAGCGGCGGTTGGTGATATCACCTGCGACATTAATTGAAATTCCCGATCACGCCGACGACACCCAGAATGACACCGGCAACGGCCACAACAACGCCCAACACCATAACAAATCTCCGTAAAAACAGCGTAAAACCTAGCGCATTTGCCAAAAAATGCAAGGGTTATGGGGTGTTTTTAAACAAAAAAGGCAACCCGGTGAGGGGTTGCCTTGATTCGTGGTTTGCCTCTTCAGGCGGTAGTGAGCAGGGCGAACCAGCCATGAGCCAGCAGCGCTGCGCGTAGGTTTGGTCAGCAGACCAAACCGCAGCAAACGCTATAAACTACGCAGCAGGTGCTTCTTCGGCAGCGGCTGGTGCTTCCTCAGCGGCGGGGGCAGCTTTTGCTGCCTCTGCTTCGGCTTCCGCCGCGGCTTTAGCTTCGAGTTCAGCGGCCGCACGCTTCTCGGCGCGGGTCAGTTTATCGGCTTTTTTACGTGGTTTTTGCGGCTTACCAGCAATGTCTGCTTTTTTGGTCAGGCCCGAAGCAACGAGGATGCTGTTCACGCGATCCGACGGTTGTGCACCGACGGAAAGCCAGTGTTTCGCACGCTCTGCATTGAACACGACGCGGCTGGCGCTATCTTTGGCGAGCAGGGGGTTGAAGGTGCCGATTTTTTCGATAAAGTCGCCATCACGGGGGCTACGCTTATCGGCAACAACGATGCGGTAAAAAGGCTTTTTCTTGGTGCCGGCGCGGGCCAGACGAATTACTGCAGACATGGTATCACTCCACCAGTTTCGGTTAGGCTGAATTGCCTATATACCCAACAGGAGCGCAGGCTTTAACCATAGTTGCCGTGATAAATCCAGCAAAAAATGGCGCGGGCGGACCTAGCCACAATCTTCACGCAACTGTCATCAATCTGTCATCTAATTTTCAAGGGGTTAGCGTAAAATCTCCGTATGACGGATGAATCTGAAAGAAAAGGTGCTTCGCCTAAGCCAACCCGAGATTGGCAGCGCATGCGTGCGCATGTGGTGCCCAAAAACATGCGTAAACATGCCGATGCATTGGCTGAAGCGGTGACACGTTTTGAACCACTGCTCGACCCTCATGCACGCCGCGCGTCAAGCCATGTGGCGCGTGTTGGCATACCTCAATGCGCTCAGGAGCGCCGTAATGTATTTGAGGATATAATTACGAAAGCCGAGGCGGTGATTCGCCAGGCACGCATTCAGCAGGGTGAGAAAAAGCAGACCTACGATATGCCGGTGCTTATGCCAATCATAGATCGGTTGGCTCAGACCCAGAGCACTGAAGCTGAAGCGCGTCAGCGTGGGCTTGATCCTTTGCAGAATTTCAGAGCCATTTATCAAAGAACGACGGTGGTCGATAACCTTCGTTCAGTAATGCGCGACTATGCTGACGGATTGGGCTCAACAGTTACAGCCGATACGTTATGGAACGCCTATCGCATGGATTTTCGGGGGCAGGGTAAAGAATGGCTGACGACGGAAGAATGGCAGCAAAATGAATTCGTGAAGCATATGCCTGAAACGATGGAGGCGTTGCGTCCTATTGCACGGATGCGGGCGATGCTCAAGCTGGCAAAAAAAATTCAGGATAACTCGGAAGACCGCGAAGCAGTGATTCATGCCGTGAAGAAATTTACGGCAAAGCTTGGTCCACACAGCACTATTGCCTCTGAAATTGCTAGACCACTGCAACAGCTAAGCAACGCTGACATGTCTGCTGAACAACGTGCTGATGCTTGCACCCAACTGGTGGATGCGCTTGAAACGCAGGCGCAAAAGATGAAACAACGACTGGAAAAACCAGAAGAGTATCAGCGATTTCTCAGTGAGGTTGTGCGTGCCTATGAAGATGACAAAGCGAATTTCATGAAACAGTTTTTAGCGGGAGAAGAGGAACAGATCGGACTTTTCGAACGTGCGAAAGATCGCAAAAAACGCGATGCTGAAGTTGAATCCATGAAAGAAAAAGGCTTCGCTAAGGTGCTTGAAAGCGCACCCCACCTTCGAGATAAAATCAGCACTATTCGCGCTGAAGCGGCCTTGCGATCAATTGATAAAATCCTCGAGCCAAACTGGCGCGCAGTAAGTGATATGTATCCCTACAGTGGCCATGGGCAGGGAACAGGCTCAGGCGTTGAAAAGTCTGCAAAACGTGGAAGGGATGGGCGAGGCTAACCGCCGAGCTGGCCCATCATTTGTTTCAGCTTGAGCGGGTTCATCATCCCCTTCGCGCCGCCCATTTTTTTCAACTGCTTCATCATCGTTTCCATCTGCTGATATTGCTTGATGAGGCGGTTGACATCACTCACCTGCACGCCCGCACCAATGGCGATGCGGCGGCGGCGTGAGGCGTTGAGCACATTTGGGGTGGCCCGTTCTTTGGGTGTCATGGCAAGAATGATGGCCTCTTGGCGCTTGATCATTCGCTCATCCGGCATCGGCGCGTTTTTCATCGCTTCTTTGATTTTGCCGATCCCGGGCATCAGGCTCATCACCCCGCCAAGGCCACCCATTTTGCCAATCTGGCGCATTTGATGCAGCATGTCGTTGAGGTCGAACTTGCCTTCCATCATACGTTTGGCGCCGGCCTCGGCCTCGGCAGTGTTCATCACCTCGGCCGCTTTTTCTACGAGCGAAACAACGTCGCCCTTATCAAGAATGCGGCCGGCAATGCGCTCGGCATGGAAGGGTTCGAACTCGCTCAGCTTCTCGCCAAGCCCCATGAATTTAATCGGCTGGCCGGTGATGGCACGCATGGAAAGCGCCGCACCGCCGCGCCCGTCGCCATCGAGTCGGGTTAAAATTATCCCAGTGACTGTCATCGCCTCGTGGAAGGCTTTGGCGATGGTGACGGCGTCCTGCCCGGTCAAGGCATCCGCCACCAACAAGGTTTCAATGGGGTTCGAAAGGCGCTTCACCTCCACCAGCTCGGCCATCATTGCCGCGTCAACATGCAAGCGGCCGGCGGTATCGAGGAGCAACACATCATAGCCGCCACGGCGCGCGGCATCGAGCGCACGGGTGGTGATGGCGATGGGCATTTCGCCCGTCACAATCGGCAAACTATCGACCTTCGCGGTTTTTGCCACACTCGCCAATTGCTCCATCGCCGCGGGGCGATAGACATCGAGGCTTGCGACAAGCACGCGCTTGTTTAGTTTTTCGCGCAAGCGCAGGGCGAGTTTGCCAGTGGAGGTGGTTTTACCGGAACCTTGTAGCCCGCACATGAGAATGACGGCGGGGGGAGCTGTCGCCAAATTTAATTCGTTCGCGTAGTCAACACGCAGTGCGGTCGGCAAGCCCTCTCCCCTTGCGGGAGAGGGTTGGGTGAGGGGGCTGGATAGTAGGGTGCGCTGATTCAGCGCCCCCCCATCCCGGCCTTCCCCCGCAAGGGGGGAAGGTGCGACAGCGCCCGCTCCACCCAACAGCTCGACCAATGCATCATACACCAGCTTGATGACCATGTTGGCCGGGCTTACGCTCGCAATAATATCGGCGCCAACCAATTTGGTTTTAAGCGACGCAATGAAATCACGCGCGACGGGCAGGGCCACATCTGCCTCGAGCAGGGCCATGCGCACCTCGCGCAGTGCGCCCTCGACATCGGCCTCGCTCAAGCGGCCTTTGCGGCGCAGTTTATCGAGGCTTTCGGTAAGGCGTTTGGATAGATTCTCGAACATTCTTGCTGTTACCTTCAAAATTGCGTATGGCTCTTGCTCGAACCTTGAAGGCATCTATGACAAAAACCGCTAGCTCGCCACAAAAAACCAACGCCGACATTGCCGGTTTAAGCTTTGAAGCTGCCATGAAAGAGCTTGAGGCGATTGTGCGTGCGCTTGAGTCAGGCTCAAGCGACCTCGACAAAGCCATTGCGGATTATGAGCGCGGCAATGCCCTGAAAACGCACTGCCTTGCCAAATTAAGTGAAGCAAAACTGAAAGTTGAACAGATTCAAATGAAAGCGGATGGGAGCCTTGCCACCGCCCCCTTTGCCACCGAATAACCAACGAGAGCCCCCATGCAGGACTTGCAAAACTCCCTATCTGAAACCTCAAGCATGCTCGACCGCATGATGGCGGAATTATTGCCAAGCAACCTGCAAGTGAACACGCGGGTGATTTCCCTCGTCAGCCGCGAGGAAGAAAAAAACACCAGCGCCGCCCCCGAGGGCGAAGCCAAGGTGATCGAGGCGATGCGCTATTCCGCACTCGCGGGTGGTAAGCGCCTGCGCCCGTTCCTTACCGTGGAATCAGCAAAGTTGTTTGGCGTGAACCCGGATGCGGCGCTGCTGACCGCAGCGGCGATTGAATTCGTGCATACCTACTCGCTGGTGCATGACGATTTGCCGGCGATGGATAACGACGATTTCCGCCGTGGTAAACCAAGCTGCCATAAGCAATTTGGTGAAGCCGCCGCGATTCTGGCGGGGGATGCATTGCTCACCTACGCCTTTGAAGTGCTCGCGAACCCGCGCGTGCACGCGGATGCCAATGTGCGCTGCGAGCTGATTCGCTCGGTCGCGCGTGCGTCGGGCGTGCGCGGCATGGTCGGCGGGCAGATGATGGACCTCGATGCCGAGCACCAGAATTTAAGCATCGATGAGGTGATTCGCCTGCAGCGCCTGAAAACCGGTGAATTATTCGCCGTGAGCTGTGAGGCCGGCGCGATTCTTGGCAAAGCACCTGAAAACCTGCGCGCGCGCTTGCAGCGCTACGCGCATGATATGGGGCTCGCCTTCCAGATCACCGATGATTTGCTCGATGAAGAAGGCACGCGGACTGAAACGGGCAAAGGCGTGCGCAAGGATAAGGCCAAAGGCAAAGCGACACTGATTTCCGTACTCGGTATCGACCGCGCGCGCGAGCAGGCGCAAACACTGGCCGAGCAGGCGATTGACCATCTGGGTGCATTCGACGAGCGTGCCGATAAGCTGCGCGCATTGGCCAAATTCGTGGTGACGCGGAAAAATTAGCGTGTCGTCATCACCCGAGTTGCAAAGCAACTATAGGGTGATCCAACTTACGAATACCTCGAAGGAAACAATGAAGCTGGATTCCCCTATAATTTTCTTCGAAAATTCGGGGAATGACGGAGTATAAATGGCCAAACTTCGCCTCGACCTTTTGCTCGTTGCCCAGGGCCTTGCTGAAAGCCGTACCAAAGCGCAGGCGCTCATCATGGCAGGCTTGGTTTATCACGGTGAGCAGAAGCTGGATAAAGCGGGGGCGGAATTTGCCGAGGATGTTGAGGTAACGGTTCGCGGCAAGGAGCACCCATGGGTGAGTCGCGGCGGCATGAAGCTCGCCAAAGCCCTCACGCATTTTGGCATTGATGTAACAGGCGCGGTGGCGATGGATGTGGGTGCCTCGACGGGTGGCTTCACGGATGTGCTGCTTACCCATGGTGCGGCAAAAGTCTATGCGGTGGATGTGGGGCATGGTCAGCTTGATGTGAAGTTGCGAAACGACCCACGCGTGGTGGTGATGGAAGAAACCAACGCCCGCCACCTGACCGCCGAGATGATTTACCAAGCGGATAATGTGAAGATTGGCGGCAGTGCGCGCGCCGTCGCTCCCTCTCCCCTTGCGGGAGAGGGTTGGGGTAAGGGGGCGGTGGATAGCCCGCCTTTCCAT
>CAZOFC010000058.1:6576-11024 GCA_964578965.1 uncultured Azospirillum sp. | reverse complement strand
CGTAACAAGGTAGCCGTATCGGAAGGTGCGGCTGGATTACCTCCTTTCTAAGGAAAAGGTCGGATCAATCATTGAGTTTACTCAATCATTTCCAACCATCATACCTTACATATTCTACTCACACTCATCTGCGCTTAAACGCTCCTCACAGTATCCGTCATCCATGACGGTGGTATGCCGGTCCAACCCTGCATTCACCTAAGAACAAAAGAATAACCCTAAAGGTTAGCAACAGAAAAGCCCCCGTGAAAACGGGGGCTTTTTTGTTTTGGTCTTGACAATATACCTTTAATTGGTATAATTTGACTTATAGTCGTACCACAGAGTATGAGATAAAAGGTGGAGGCTCCAATGGCTAATTCATCCTATCGTAAAGTTGAATGGATTGTTTTGATTCCAAAGAAGATTGGAAAGCAGCGTGCAGAATTACCTAGAAGTGAACAAAGCATATTTTTAGCCTTACTTGACGATCTACGTATGGGAGGCCCAGTTCAAGGTGGCTGGCCAAACTATTCAAAATTGACCAAAAATAGGCATCACTGCCATTTGAGTCATAAATGGGTGGCATGTTGGGAAGTGGAAAAAAAGATTATTTCTGTTTATTATGTTGGGAGTAGAAAAAATGCGCCGTACTAGTTTGTCTTATATCAGTTTGCGCAATAGCAGCTCTGCTGAAACATATGCGGTTACAACAACTACCGTTAAAGAAATTCGTGCGCTGTTAAAGCGTGACCACGCAAAAAAAACTGAGGGCGAAGTATTTGAGGGCTACCTTAGTGCAGAAGCTATATACCCAGAATTAAAAGATGAAATTATGGGGCCAGCAAACTACCTTAGAGGAATTCGGTTGCGCGAGAAGATGACGCAGAGCGAGCTGGCGAAAAAAACAAAAATGCTTCAGCATCACATTTCTGAAATGGAAAACGGAAAGCGCATTATCACCAAAGCTGCGGCGAAAAAACTAGCAGAGGCGTTAAATACGGACTGGCGCCGGATGATTTAAATCTGATAACGGCATCTTTCCCCTTGCCATGAATTGAATCTTGGGCTAGAAATCAAATCACTGATTTCGGCAGGCGTTTTTCTACAAAAAAATAGTCGTTTACGAGTTAACAACAGAAAGCCTCGGCAGCAATGCCGAGGCTTTTTGTTTGATGGCTGATGGAAAACGAGATGGCTATAAAGTCTCAGCGCTGCCGCACATGTCCGTCTAAGCGTTCGCGGTGCTCGCAGGTGCTCGCTTGCAAATGGCAAGACTCCCATGATGCTCGTTGAAAAAGAGCGGTTTAGGGCCATTCTCACGGCCTTGTCATCAAACTGTCACAAAACTCTGGTATCATTAAAGTGTAAAAATGCAACCAGTGACAGGCCCGCATGACGGATTCGAGTGGATCGCAGATGCCGACCAACCCAGCGCAGACGAGCGCTGAGCCTGTGGTTGCGCCTGTTGCAGTGAATGAGGATACGGGCCTTAAGCCAAGTGACGACCCCGCAAAATCTGCGACCAGTGATTCGCCAGCGCAAGGGGAGCAGGCGGAAGAAACAGCGATGGCGCTAAGCAATCTCGAGCATCAGCTGGCGCAATTGAACGCCCATATTCTGGCGATGCAGCAGCAACTCAGTGAAGCCTCGGCCGAGCCTGGCGCACAGACCGAGGAGGCGCGCGGCACGCTTAGCGCGCTTAAAGCCGCGGCCAGCGAAGTGCAATCGACCATCGCGGAAGTGAAAACCAGCCGACGAGCCGTTTCGGCTGCCACGCTCATGCAACTGTCGGCGCGCATTGGCGGCATGATCAGCGAAGCGGACAGCGCTAGCGATGAAATCAGCGCCGACACCTCTAAATCGGGCAGTCACAAGGCTCAGCAAGCCGAAGTGGCTCGTAAGAATGCCAAGAATGCTGCTAGCAAATCAACGGCCCCTAAACTGGTGCAGCGCATTAACGCTGCGATTATGGGTGGCAGTGCATCGCGCAATGGTGCGACTGAGCAGGCGGATGAGGAGGATGAAGATTTTGCTCCGCAAATGAATCGTGGTGAACAGCGTAATCGCGACGGAAAAGTAAGCCCCCGCGAAATCGTAGGCAGCGCAGTTGGATTAGCTCGTGCCGCAACATCGAAGAAGAAACGGGCAACGGCAACGCGTATTGCCACAAGAATGATTGACGCGGCGCACGCCGAAGATCAGCGTGGCATATTAGATGCTGCACTGGCCGCTGGTCGAGGTGGAGCACGCGTTACGGGCAGCGAGGATGCTGGCCACGCGATAACCGTGATTGTAGGCACAACAGCGACAAAAACAGAAACAGCCGCAGACCTGTTATGGAATATGGATGTTTCGGGTATAGTTAGTGCAGCGGGTCGAAATGCCAGCGCGGTCTGGGAGGCCGGGACGGATATCTTTGGCCTTAATTCGCTAGCTAATGATGTGAGGCGGCATCTTGGCAGCTTGAATAACGATACAGGTATCGACTTTAAAAACTTGATAAACGCCAAAAGGGTGAAGCAGTTCGATACGGATGGAAATGGTCGTATCGATGCACCTGAAGTGATGCAAGTGCTGCGAAATAATGGGGTGACATACAATAAATTGGATGACAATCACGACGGAAAAATCAGTTATAGCGAGCTGAGAAGTGAACTCTATGCGATTGCTGTAAAAAACAACGCTCGGGTTGAAGGGCAGCGCACCCCAGCACAAAAGGCGCCCGCTCCAAGCATGCGTGGGAAAATAGTGACCCTCGATGGGTTTGGAAATATCACGATTGAATCCGCGCGGGCGAAGCTTGAAGCAAAAGGCGTGAAAATCGACGTGAACGGCAATGGCGTGACCACTTATGGGGAATGTATGGCCGCGATCGCCCAATGGAACAAGACCCATGACGCCAATGGCCAGGCAGTGAAGCCACCCCCACGCCGCTAGATTATTAGCCATTTCTGACCAGATACATCACAGTTTTGAGTGTCGATTATCTCATTTCTTAACGAAAAATTAACCAAAACTATGGCACAGTTATCTAAAGTTTGAGGCATTTTTTTAAAATCGCGCGGCCCGCGCCAAAAACAAGCAAGTGCCAAGCACTGCAGTTCATGTTAGAATCACACGACGAGGTAGTATTCACGCATGGCGCTTACCGAATCAATGCAGGTTTTGCACGACCCGCTCGTAGCTGGCCACATGCCAGTGCCTGATGATGTGGCGCAGGCGCAGCGTGAGGCGGATGAACGCCTAGACCTTGAGCGCCAAATCAACTTCGCGATTGATGAGATCAATGCCAACCCGAATATCCCCTCAGAAATCAAGAGTGAGCTGGTCAATACCCTGCGCTCGCTGAAGACCGGCCTTGGCGCGAACCCCAACCTCGCGCAGGTACAAAAAGAAATCAATGACGCCCGTGCCATTGCGCATCAGGCTTCTTCCACCTCAGCTATTTATAACTCGCTGAGCGTTGCCGGGCAGGCAAGGGTTGATGCCAGCATGGCCGCATTGAGCGAAGGGCGTTACGCGGATTATTATTTTGATTCGTTTGATCCTGAAAATAAGCTAAGTGAGCAGACTCGGTCCTTCTTGAAAAAAGAGATAGAGGCAGATCCAGAGATTACGAAAAACGCAAAAGCTGCACAAACAATAGATCATACAATCACAAAAACGATTGAATCACGCTATGCACACTATAACGAGCTGATTAATGCCAAATTAGCTGACCCTAGTATTTCTGAGACCATGCGGCAGGACTACGAGACGATTAAGCGTTATCATCTTGAGCGCATTCCGGGGGTTGGTGAAAAATTATCCAGCGCAACGCCTGAGGATCTTCGCAAAATTGTTGAAGAGGGCATGAAACAACGAATGGAACTGGCGCAGCCCATGATTGACCGCATGGGACGTAACACCATCGAAGGTAAGCTGATGCTTCAGCAATTTTCGAGCGATGGCCACAGTGTTGATGTCAGGAAACTCATGGAAGCCGGTAGCAGCGAAGAGGGGCAGGCGGCACTTAATGCTCTGGGTCAGGTGGGCTGGGATTTATCGAAGCTACCAGAAAACCAACGTGCACTTGCTGTGGCTGCAAAGACCTTTAATTTAGCCTCCGCTAATTACGGCATGCAAAGCCAGATTCTATGTGCTATGCGCGAGATGGATTTGCAATCCAAGACAGGAGAAAAAGGGCACGATAGTCATTTCAGTGCTATCCTAAACAACGCCCTCCCGGATGATCAGCGTGTCAAGTACCTTATGGAGGAATTGCGTGAGCACAATCCAAACCTTTCGAAAGAAAAAATTTCAGATAGCGAGCTTGAAGAACACGCACGCCAATTCGTTCAAACCCTTAAAACACTAAAGAACCCAGAAAAAGCTGTGCGTGGAGACTTTGACCGCGCAGTGAAATTTAGTGAAGTCCACTCTGCTCTCGACGCTGAGTATGGCTCACATCAGGTTAAGAAGTTATT
>CAZOFC010000058.1:0-6566 GCA_964578965.1 uncultured Azospirillum sp. | reverse complement strand
GTGGCTAGTTCCGACCCCTCAAGCATGACTATGTTAGAGGGTGCTCTGCGTGTTTTAGAGCCCGCAAGCGCCTACAGCCAGGAGATTAAATCCTACACTCGTCAAACCCTCAGCACAGCAATTTCTGCAGCGAATAACCCCGAACTGTCTGACAGTTTTTCACGAATCCGTTATTATAATCTGGCGGATAGCGCGCAAGGCCAACAGGTACTTAACCAGATACTCAGGGGGCAAATCGATGCTGCGCAGGCATCCAAAGCGGTAGTGGCACTTCAAAACGAGTCGCTCTCGCATATGCAGCCTGTTGCACCATATGTGCCAAAATTACTAAGCCAAGACTATCAGGATCGCCTTAGTAAGCTAGGTATGTTGCAAGCAAATGGTTCGCTGGATGTTGAAAAACTTATCGAAACAGCACGCATTAACCGCGATGCGTTAGGTGACGATGACGCGGCCATTAAAGCCGCAGCGTCAAAGCCTTGGGAACAGCTGAATGAATTTGAAAAAGATCGCCGTGTTGTTGCCCAAGCAGCCATTCGTTTCAAAGCGATTGAGGCCATCAAAACCTTCGGCCATGAAATTGACGTGGCCTATGCGCGTGAAAACTATGACGCTACGAAGGATAGTACTCAGCTACAAGAAAATGCAAAACTCTACAACCAGATGCTTGATGAGTCGAAACCGGACGTGCAGCGCAAGGCACTTGATACGCTTTTGAAGCAACAGCAGTACTTGCGTGTGAATGACGAGTTACGTGCAGATGTGATTAAAAATATCATGGAACTCAATAAGCTTAATCCCGAACTTCTGCGCAGTTCGGAGCTACTTAGCGATCGCTACGAGCCAAACGTAGCTGAAGCCCCAGATACAAGCCCCTTACCTTCACCGATTCAGACCCAATTCAGCAAAGATGAAATCGCTATGCTAAACCGCGAAGGTTCGCGCAATGCGGGGGATGACATCTTCGAGAATCGGATGGAAAACCGGATTAAAAAAGCGCTCAAAAATGTTGATATGAGCGAAATTGTGTCAACTTTCGGCCAATTAATTGCCCAACCCGATGACCCAAAGACACCTGCTGTTAAGAATAACAAAAATTACATCAGCACCAACGAGCTTGAAAATGCACTGATGGCCGTTCAGATTCTCGACCCGCAAACAGGTAAAAAACTGACGGATGACCAAGTGTTCAAGTTGGTCGATAAAAATAATGATGGCCAACTCACAGCTATCGAAATGGTGGATTACCTCAAACAAAACGGCGAGTTAACGGCCAGTGTTGCTGGCGGCCAGGGCGTTGCCGGTAACAGCACGCCGCCGGCGCAGTCTGTGCCAAGTGCTGCAGGGCCAGCCTCACCAATTCCAACGCCGGGTCGCTAGCTGGCGGGTGAGGGGCTATCTGCCCTTTGCATTTTGGGGCGGCCTGTGCTATCCCCCGCGGCATGAACCAAGCCGAACACGCCTCAGAAGTGATTAAGCATGTCGATCTTACCGTGCCGAATGGTGAGAACAAAGTGCTTATGCATTCCTGCTGCGCGCCCTGTGCGGGTGAGCTGATGGAGCAAATGGTCGCGAATGGCATCGACCTTACCATCTTCTTTTATAACCCCAACATCCACCCGTTGCGTGAATATGAAATCCGCAAAAACGAGAATATCCGCTTCGCGGAGAAGATGGGGATTCCGTTCATCGATGCGGATTATGACGTGCAGAACTGGTTCGCCCGTGCCAAAGGCATGGAGCGCGACCCCGAGCGCGGCCGTCGGTGCACCATGTGTTTTGATATGCGCTTTGCCCGCACGGCGCTCTATGCGGCCGAACATGGCTTTCCTGTGATTACCAGCTCGCTGGGTATTTCACGCTGGAAGAATCTTGAGCAAATCAACGAGTGCGGGGTGAGGGCGGCCGAGCCATATGACGGCATCACGTATTGGGAATATAACTGGCGCGTGAAGGGCGGGGGTGCCCGCATGTATGAGATTGCCAAGCGTGAGGAGTTTTACGCCCAACAATATTGTGGCTGCATTTATTCCTTACGTGATAGCAACGAGTGGCGCGAAAAGAACGGCCGCGAGAAAATCGCTATTGGCGAGACATGGTATGAAGAGAAGCTGAAAGACGCTTAGCGGGCTTTAGGCTGCGCTGCCACTTTACAAGTCACTCCCTGCGACCCAAGTGACTCTGAGGGGTCAAAGTCTTTTGGTAGCGTACATTCGTATCTTTTGGGTTCATCCTTATCAAAAGCCTCATATACGCGACGGCCCATATCAGCTAAGACGTAATCGCTATAGTGCCAGTCTGATTCAGGGATAATGCCGAGCACCTCACGCGTTGCGCGTGTGATGACTTTCAAGAAATGGTCACTTACGTCTCGTGCCCCTCCATCGCGCCCTAACCTATGTTCTGAATTAGAGAGCGTTTGACTGGTCTGTTGCCTGACCCACTCATTAGATTCTTCGCGTAGTTTGTCGAAATTTACACGCCCATTAACCACGCTATTGGCTATCAATTCTTTTGCTACTTCGCGATCCTGATCAGACATATTTATCTCCTATGCATTAGCATAGAATACGCGCAAAAAGTTACTTTAAGGTTAAGATATAATGGAATTATTGGTGCTCCGCTCAGGCTGCGAAAGAATAACTGCTAATGTGTCAGCCAAAGGATGGACCCAAATACTTAGCCTAACGGCCTTTATTAGAATTTGCGGCAATATTGCAGGCCGCGGCAATAGGGTTGACGCCGCTGAAGAAAAGATTGTCGGAACCTGGCGAATTTGGCTGGGTTGTTTGCAGTTTCCTGAGCGCTTTCTGCACCTCGGCATCGCTCGGCGTTGCCCCGTTGGTGCAGCTGATACCATCAAGCGCGAATGGCCCATCTTTTAAGATGTTTCCTTTATCGTCGATATATGTATCAACCATGATGCCGCGTTTGCGTACCACAAGATCAATATCCATATTCTCCTTGCCGACCATCGCTTCTAGCGCCTGTTCGATAAAGGATTTACTTTTTTTATCTTCCTTGGGCTTGTCAGGCATCGTGTTCTCCTCTTTGGTTTGATTCTACCAAAGCTTAGTTACGGTTTGATGACAATTCGGTTTGAATGTCATTTTTTCTTCACACCACTCCCTGCTGTTTGATGCTAAAGTAAAATATGGTTCATTTAAATGCTTCGCAGTTGTCGCTTTATGGTATGGCACTTGCAGTGGTGCCTGAACGCGATAATCCTTCACGCCTTAAGATCATTTGTTCTCCAATTTCAGTTGAGAATCAAAGCCGTAATGAGGTGAATGTTCTTGAGGATCTGGCATTCAAAATAAGCGTCGATCAGAACAATATCCCTGAAGTAATGCAGGCGTTCGTTCGCATCAGCAATACATTAGAGATATTGGTTCGGCGTCAGCATGAAAGTTTAGAGGCGCACGGTTTGTCATATCGCCCTGTAGCACTTGAATGGGGTCAAGATAGCAGAAGCCCAGTTGATCTTGATGTTCAAAAGCTTGCCTGTGTCTTGTTTGGAAGGCCGGTTCGTGACGTAAGTACTCCAGATCAGATCAATGCAAGTATTGCAAAAGCAATGGCTAAAGAACGAGGAAAAATCTCGCCTAGGGCAGGCTATTGGAAAGCTAGATTAGCACTAGAAAACTATAATAAAGCCCTTGGATCTGTGATTGAAACTGGCAAAGCAAAGCGCCAGCATTATTTCACACAACATCCTAGTTTGCCTCCTGATTTTTCTGACGCTTGTGAAAAGCTGCCCAAATTGCTTGATCAATGCACCCTTAAGTGGGGAAATTTTAATCCCGGCGTCTTTCCTACGAATGAAGAGCCAACCGACTTTGATCACAAAATAAGCTATCTGATGGATGAATGGAGAAATGGCAACGTCGATGCGTTCCAAAAACTTCAAGAAGAAGCTTTTCAGTTGGGCTTACGGGAGGGTGAAGCGATGTCAGCGCAGCCCAATGCATTTGGCAACCATGGAGGGCCAAATAAACATGATCCTGAGTTCATACGTAAACATGCAGGGTATTATTTTTACCAACTTGATGAAGCATTCGAGGCTAAATTCAGGGCTGGCTTCGATGAGACTTTTACTTCCAATTACACCAGAAGAATAAAATTTCCACTGGATGTAGATCGGCCACCTTTTGTCGATCCCTGTGCGGCTATGCTCGTTGATCAGTTCCAAATAATAGATGGAACACGCGATGCGGAAAATATCCGTGATTCATCCGATTGGCGTGAATGGATAGCGAGTGCTGCCAGTCATGCTTTGAAAGATAGAGCAAACCCGACAAGCGTCGGGAGTGCTAAGCCTTCTTCTTCGCCTTTGCGGGTTTAGCAACGGCAAGTTTCGCTGCCTCGCCGCGTGGTTTGCTTGCGATCGCATCAATACAGCCAATGGCGGCAAGGTTGATGATGTCGGCCACGGTCGCGTTCATGTTCACGATCTGTACCGGTTTTTCGAGGCCAACCAACACGGGGCCGACGACGCTTCCAACATCCAGCTCCTCGAGCAAATTGGCGGAAATATGGGCCGAGTGCAGGGCAGGCATGACGAGCACGTTCGCTGGTCCTGAAAGCTTGCAGAACGGGTAAAGCTGCATCAGCTCGGCATTTAAGGCCACATCCGCCGACATTTCACCGTCATACTCGAAATCAATATCCGAGCGGGCGTTCAACAGCTCCACCGCATCGCGGATGCGCTTGGATTTCTCCTTCATCGGGTTACCGAAGTTGGAGTAGGAGAGCAGGGCGACGCGCGGCGTGTGGCCCAGCTGCTGCACCACACGGGCGCTGCGCACGGCAATATCGGCCAGCTCTTTCTCGCTTGGCAGTTCCTGAACCGCCGTATCCGAGATGAACACGGTGCGGTGTTTGGCCACCAGCATGGAAATACCGAACAAGAACTGATCGGGCTTGGTATCGATCACCCGACTGATATTCTCAAGCGCGCGGTAATAGTTGCGTGTGAGGCCAGTGATGAGCACATCGCCATGGCCAGCGGCAAGCATGCAGCTAGCGAAGATGTTGCGGTCATTTTTTACCATGCGCTCCACATCGCGCGGCAGGAAGCCTTTGCGCTGCAGCTTGGCATAGAGATGCTCGATATATTTCTCAAGATGCGGGGTGACCGCCGCGTTCACGATTTCAAGATCATCCGCATGCTTGATGCCAAGGCGGGCGATGGTGTTGCGAATACGATCCGGACGGCCCACGAGAATCGGCGTGCCGTAACTGTTATCACGCCAGTGAATCGCGGCGCGGATGACCTTTTCCTCTTCACCTTCCGCGAAAATCACGCGTTGTGGGTTCTGGCGCACCGCATCGAACACATTGGCCATGCTGTTGGCGGCAGGGTCAAGCCGTGCCGAGAGCTGGCGTTTATATTCATTGAAATCAGCGATTGGCTTGCGCGCGACACCCGAATCCATCGCCGCGCGGGCGACCGCAATCGGGATGGTGGTGATGAGGCGTGGGTCGAACGGGGTGGGGATGATGTAGTTCGAGCCATATTTCATCTCGCGGCCTGAATAGACAGCCAACACCTCATCAGGCACCTCGGCGCGAGCAAGCTCGGCAATCGCTTCGGCGGCGGCCACTTTCATTTCCACATTGATCTCACGCGCACGCACATCGAGTGCACCACGGAAAATATAGGGGAAGCCCATCACGTTATTCACTTGGTTCGCATAATCCGAGCGGCCGGTGGCAATGATGGCATCGCTGCGCACTTCAAGCACTTCCTCAGGCATGATTTCAGGCACGGGGTTTGCCATCGCGAAAATAATGGGCTGCTTCGCCATCGATTTCACATGCGCTTTGGTAATTGCCCCGGCGGAAGAAAGGCCCAAGAACACATCCGCCCCTTCCATCGCTTCGGTCAGGGTGCGTTTATCGGTTTTTACCGCATGCGCTGATTTCCACTGGTTCATGGATGAATCATTGCGGCCTTGGTAAATGACGCCTGAACGGTCGCATAGCAGCACGTTCTCATGTTTCACGCCCATATGCTTGAGCAGTTCGATGCAGGCAATACCCGCCGAGCCCGCGCCGTTGGCGACGATCTTGAGGTCACTCAGTTGACGGCCCGTGATGTGTGCGGCGTTGATAATACCTGCTGCGGTCACGATTGCTGTGCCGTGCTGGTCGTCGTGGAAGACGGGTATATCGCACAGCTCCTTCAAGCGCTGCTCGATGATGAAGCAATCCGGTGCGCCGATATCCTCGAGGTTGATGCCGCCGAAGGTCACGGAAATCGCGCGCACGGTTTCGATGATTTTCTCGACATCCTTTGAGTCCACCTCGATATCGATCGAATCGATGTCCGCAAAGCGTTTGAAGAGGATGGATTTACCCTCCATCACCGGCTTACTGGCGAGCGCACCAAGGTCACCCAACCCTAGCACGGCCGTACCGTTACTGATGACCGCGACAAGGTTGCCTTTGCTGGTGTAATCATAGGCGGCGTCTTTGTTCTCGTGGATTTTGATACAAGGCACCGCCACACCCGGTGAGTAACCCAGTGCCAGATCACGCTGAGTGATCAGCGGTTTGGTGGG
>CAZOFC010000057.1:0-11063 GCA_964578965.1 uncultured Azospirillum sp. | reverse complement strand
CAACTCGTGTTCGCACCGTCGCCAACCTGCTGGGTAAACTGGGCGAGAACGACCCCATGGTGCTGGCGGCGGCACTGTTGCATGATTCGATCGAGGATAATTCTGAATTCCGTGCCAATGATATTGAGATGGGCGACGCGCTATCGCGCGCCCTATTTGCGCAGGGGATTGACGAGGGGTCAGCCCCGCTGACTGACTCCGAATTCTCAAAAGAAGAGATGATTGGAGAGAACCACCGGATTGTGGATGAGGTGGTGGAACTTTGCCGCGAGGTGACCAACCCAAAAATATTTGATGGGGATGGCATTAAGGAAAACTACCAGATCGACCGCATCGACGGCATGACCCTGAGTGCCAAGAAAATTAAGATGGCCGACCAAGCTGCGTCACTGATCTGCAACCTGACCATGCCGAATGACCCCAAACAATTCTCGGTAAAAAAGGAAATTGAATTTACTGAGAAAGCCTATGCGCTTGGGGTGGGAATTTTTGAGTCGGTGCAGGGGAATGAAGCGGATTGTGCCGCGCTTAAGCCCTATGCCTCGCTGTTTGGAAAGGTGATGCTGCATGCGTATCCGCTTGTTGACACCACCGATGATGTCCAAAAAGCTCAGATCCGCGAAGGCTTCGATTTTGAAAAACTATTCGAACCCGAGCCCTATATCAATATCCTTGCGGCCAAAGCAAATGCGGCCATGCGCCTAAACCTGGTGAACGATCAGCAGAAAACTGGCGTTACCTGGGTGGATTTTGATAATGACGGTAAAGTCATCGGCTACGCGATGTGGACGGCATGGGATAAGCCAGATGGTGCAGCAAACGCCATGCAAAAGAAAATGACTTCGGCCATTCGCACCATGCGCCAGCATGCGCGCGATGGCGGATTTTACAGCCCGGATGGCGGGGTGCCGCAACGCGTGCTGCTAATGCCACGCAGCTTGAGCACGGTTGTCGATGAACACGGCAATCGTCTGCGCGGAATCGAGCGCGTGTTTCAGCTAACGCCGCTGCATGCCGATGCGTTTGCGGCAGCGGCAAAAGGCGAGGGGGCAATCACCCGTGAGGGGTGGGAGCAGATCCGCGATACGGGGGCAGCTGTCAAACGCATGCAGGAAGAAATCGAGAGTAGAACGCTACAGCATCACCGCATTAATGCGCGTCCGCTTGGCGGGCGCTGGTTCGACTAAGCGGCCACGCCTTTGGTGGTCGAATATTCGAAGTGATAGGCCACACCGGGATAAACGATTTCGCGGATGGCGTGGGCGGCATGGGCCGCCTCGGCAAAGCCGCAGAGAATAAGCTTCAGTTTATGCTCATAGGTCGCGATGTCACCGATGGCGAAGATGCCTTTTTCACTGGTTTCCATGGTGCCACGGTTCACCGTGATGTGGCTTCCCGTGAGGCTCAAGCCCCAGTTGGCAATGGGCCCCAGCTCCATGCTCAAGCCAAAGAAGGCAAGCAAATGGTCTGCCTCGAGCCTGCGTTCAACACCATCCATACTTTTGACGATGACCGCGGAAAGCTGGCCGTTTTCACCCGCGAGGCCCTCAAGCTGATAGGGCACGACCATTTCGACTTTGCCAGTGCTGGCGAGGGCTTGCATTTTATCGACCATCTCGGGCGCGGCGCGGAACTTATCGCGGCGATGCACAACGTAGATTTTGCGGGCAAGCTCGGCCAGCGAGACAGCCCAATCCACGGCTGAATCCCCACCACCGGCGATGACAAGGGTTTTATCGCGGAAGTCCTCGCGGCGTGCGACCATGTAATGCACGCTTGAGGCTTCGTAATTCTCGATGCCAGCCAGAGGCGGGCGGTTGGGGCCAAAGGCACCGCAGCCTGCAGCAATGAGGATGGCTTTGGCGGTGATGTGCGTGCCAGAAGAAGTCGCCAGTGACCAGTCGCCAGTCGCCAGTTTTTCAACCACCATGACTTGCTCACCCAAAATATATTGCGGGGCAAAGGGGGCGGCCTGCGCTTTAAGATTTTCGATTAAATCCGCCGCATCCACGCTAGGGAAGCCGGGGATATCATAGATGGGTTTTTCTGGGTAGAGCGCCGTGCACTGGCCGCCCACCGCAGGAAGAGTATCAATGACCACGGATTTGATTTTGAGCATCCCAAGCTCGAAGACCGCGAACAGGCCCACGGGCCCGGCGCCAATAATGGCAACATCCGTCACGATTTTTTTGCTGCTTTGCATCATGTCCATTTGACCGACACGCATAAAACACGCATAGTAAGGTGACAAGAAGAAACTGCGGCAAACCGAAATATGAACTACTTGTAACGGCCTCAAACGCCAACCGTAAGGAGTCGCATGTCGCTGTCATCATCCTACGCCTGGGAACAAAGTTACCCTCAAGGGTTGCGCTGGAATGAAGGATTTTACCCCCGCCCGCTATTTGCTCTGCTTGATGATGCGGTGCGCCAATGGCCTGATAATATAGCCCTCGATTTCTTTGGCAAAACCTACACCTACGCGCGCCTGCACGAGATGGTGAACCGCATTGCCACGGGTTTACAAAAAATCGGGGTGGTGAGTGGCACGCGGGTGGGCCTGTTCATGCCCAACTGCCCGCAATATGTGATGCTCTATTACGCGATTTTAAAGGCCGGTGGCACGGTGGTGAACTTCAACCCCCTTTATTCGGGCCATGAGATTGCACATGAGCTGAAAGATGCGAATGTAGAGCTGATCGCCACGGTCAATCTCAAGGCAACGTATGACAAACTCACGCCCTTTATCGGCAACAGCACGTTGCGTAAGGTGATCATCTGTAACTTTGGCGAAGCGATGCCCATGGCCAAGCGCGCCTTGTTCGTGGCCGCTAAAGCGAAGGATATTGCCCACCCCCCGCATGACAGCTACCATATCACGCTCAACACGCTGCTTGAGTCCGAGCCAATGGTGATGGCGGCGAATATCATTCCGCAAAGCCATATTGCGGTGCTGCAATATACCGGCGGCACCACGGGCACACCGAAGGGTGCGATGCTGACCCACGCCAACCTTTATTGCAACACGCTGCAATGTAGCTCCTGGATGGTGGGGCTGACGCCGGGCAAGGAAACGATGCTCGCGGTGATCCCGTTCTTTCATGTGTTCGCCATGACGGTGGCGATGAACTTGGCGATTGCCAACGGCTTCACCATCATCATTCACCCGAAATTTGATTTGAAGCAGGTGCTCGCGGATATCACCCACAAAAAGCCGACCATCATGCCCGGCGTCAGCACGCTGTATGCGACCATTAATAACGCCAAAAACCTCGATAAATATGACCTCTCGAGCATCAAGATGTGTATCTCGGGCGGTGGGCCATTGCCCGTTGAGGTGAAACAACAGTTCGAGAAGCTGACTGGGTGTAAGCTCGCCGAGGGCTATGGCCTGACAGAAAGCTCGCCGGTGACGCATTGCAACCCGTTGATGGGGGTCAATAAACCCGGCTCGATTGGCTTGCCATTACCGGGAACGCTCGTCGAAATCATCGACAAGGACGACCGCGTGACGCCGATGAAGCAGGGGGAAATCGGGGAAATCTGTATCCGTGGCCCGCAGGTGATGCAGGGCTATCTCAACCGCCCGGATGAGACGGACAATGTCATCCGCAATGGTCGCCTGCATACGGGTGACCTTGGCTATATGGATGAGCAGGGCTATTTCTATATCGTTGATCGCTTGAAGGAGATGATCATCGTCGGCGGCTATAATGTCTATCCGCGCAATGTCGAGGAAGAGATTTACGCCCACCCGCATGTGGCTGAATGCGCGGTGGTAGGCCTCACCCACCCCACACGCGGGCAGATGATTAAGGCGTATATTGTTCTCAAAGAGGGAAAAACGCTGGATGAGGCGGGGCTGAAAGAGCACCTCAAGCCGCGCATTACCGCCTATGCGCTGCCCCATGCCGTCGAGTTTCGGGCTGAACTACCGAAGAACAATATCGGTAAAATCCTGAAGCGCATGCTGGTCGAGGAAGAGAAAAAGAAACACGGGTAACGGATAATTTACTTTGAATCTGCCACGTTCTGACGTATCACGCTCCCCGTATTCACTTTAGGAGAACGTCATGGCTTTACCAGCAAAAGCTGCAGCAGATTTCACGGATTATAAAGTCGCCGATATTGGCTTGGCTGAATGGGGCCGTCGCGAGCTTGCGATCGCTGAAACCGAAATGCCGGGCCTGATGGCACTGCGCGAGGAATATGGTAATAGCCAGCCCCTTAAAGGCGCGCGCATTGTGGGCTGCTTGCACATGACCATCCAGACGGCCGTGCTGATGGAAACGCTGGTGCACCTTGGCGCCGAACTGCGCTGGAGCAGCTGCAATATTTATTCGACCCAAGACCAAGCCGCCGCCGCAATGGCCGCCGTGGGCATTCCCGTGTTTGCATGGAAGGGCGAGACGGAAGAAGAATATGAATGGTGCATTGAGCAAACCCTGCGCGGGCCGGATGGCTGGACGCCAAATATGATTCTCGATGATGGCGGGGATGTGACCCTCATCATGCACCAAAAATACCCGGAGATGCTCAAAGACGTGAAAGGCGTTTCAGAAGAAACGACGACGGGCGTGCAGCGCCTGCTTGAGATGGAGCGCGACGGGAAATTGATGATTCCGGCCTTCAACGTGAACGATTCGGTGACCAAATCGAAGTTCGATAACCTCTATGGTTGCCGCGAATCACTGCTCGATGGCTTGAAGCAAGCCACGAACGTAATGATTGCAGGAAAAATGGCTGTGGTGTGCGGCTATGGCGATGTGGGCAAGGGCTGCGCCGCCGCTCTGCGTGGCCAAGGCGCACGCGTAGTCGTCACCGAGATTGACCCGATTTGTGCCCTGCAAGCGGCGATGGAAGGCTACCGCGTCGATACGCTTGAAAGCGTGCAAAAAGAGGCCGATATTTTTGTGACCACGACTGGCAACAAGGACATCATTACGCTTGAGCACATGCGCGAGATGAAAGACCGCGCGATTGTGTGTAACATTGGCCATTTTGATACCGAGATTCAGGTCGCGTCACTGCGCAATATGAAATGGCATGAAGTGAAGCCGCAGGTCGATGAAGTCGAATTCCCCGGCGGCAAGCGCATCATTCTGCTCGCGCAAGGGCGGTTGGTGAACCTTGGCTGCGCGAACGGCCACCCCAGCTTCATCATGTCGGCGTCGTTCACCAATCAGGTGTTGGCGCAGATCGAGCTGTGGAAGAACCACAAGAACTATGACAAAAAAGTCTATGTGCTGCCGAAGCATCTCGATGAAAAAGTAGCCGAGCTGCATCTGGCCCGCGTCGGTGCGAAGCTGACGAAACTCAGTAAAGAGCAGGCAGACTATCTTGGTGTGTCGCAAACGGGCCCTTTCAAGAAGGACTGGTATCGCTACTAGATAGTGCTGCCAAATTCTACTACGGCTGTCTGCAAACACCCTGTTCCTGTGCTTCCGCTACGCATGTACTCTCATGTACACTTGCGTTGCGGTTCTTAGAACATGTTGTTTTCGCCAAGCCGTAGCGAATTTGGCAACACTATCTGATTGCCTAGAAGTATAAAACTGCGTGACTTATCCATCGTTTATGGCAACGTAGGTGTCATCAGAGGCACCCGATGTTGCAGCGGCTTTTTCGTAAATCAGACACAACAGCAGTTCCTGCGCCAAACAGCGCAGTGAGTGATGTCGCGCGGCTTGAGGCCGAGAATGCAAGCCTCAAGGCCGAGAATACGCGTCTCAAAGTCGATGCGCGGCGCGGTAACAGTATCATCAACACCTCGCTTAACCCCATCTGGCAGCGCGACCTCAACCTAAACATTGTGTACTGCAATCTGGCTTTCAGCGAAGTAGCAGAGGAGACCGCCGAAAGCGTGATTGCGGTGGGTGATATGGAGCTTTATCGCGGCCACCGGCAGTTGGCACAGCGGGCGCTTGAGACCGGGCAAGAGCAGTTCGAGCGGCGGCACATTATTGTGGGTGGGGAGCGGCGGCTTTACATGATCCGTGAAGTGCCGATGAAGGGCGAGGGCACGATTGGTTTTGCCATCAACATCACCGAGCTTGAGGTGGCGCAGGAGGAAATTCAGCGCCATGTTTCGGCGCTGCGTGATCTGCTTGAAAGCTCGACCTCGGCAATGGCGATTTATGGCCGCGATAGTAAACTGAAATTCTATAACTTCGCCTTTGTCAATCTATGGAAAATGGATGAGGCGTGGCTCGATACCGAGCCGACCTATGGCGAAATACTGGAGGTAATGCGCGAGAAGCGCAAACTGCCCGAGCAATCGAACTTCAAGGCCTTCAAGGACGCGCAGACGCGTCTGTTCACGACGCTGATTGAGCCAAGCGAGGAGTTCTTCTACCTGCCCGATGAAAAGACCTTGCGCGTGATTGCGATTCCCCATGCGCTGGGCGGGATTTTGTTTGCCTATGAGGATGTGACCGACCGACTGGCGCTGGAGCGTAGCTATAACACCCTCATTGCCGTACAGCGTGAAACGCTTGATAACCTGCATGAAGGGGTGGCGGTATTTGGTGAGAATGGTCGCCTGACCTTGTGCAACCCGACCTTCAATAAATTATGGGGACTCGACACGGAGTTCACCGCGACCGAGCCGCATATCCGTGAATTGTTCAGTAAAGCGCGTGCGTTGTTCGCGAGCGACGACTGGGCGAGCTACCTGGATAACCTCGTGGCGCGGTTTCAGCAGCGCCGCTATCTCTCCTTACGCTTCGAGCGCACCAACGGTTCGGTGGTCGATTGCTCGGTGGTACCCCTGCCTGATGGCGCAACATTGCTTAGCTTCAACGATATTACGGACTCTACTCTGATCGAGCGCTCGCTTCGGGAACGCACCGAAGCACTTGAAACCGCCGACCGCATGAAAACCGAGTTTTTGGCCAATATGTCGTATGAGCTTCGCTCGCCACTGACCTCGATCTCCGGCTTCTCGGAAATGCTGACCCGTGAATATGCCGGCCCACTCAATGCGTCGCAGAAGGATTATGTGTTGGGCATCTACCAATCCTCGCAGCATCTGGGGGGGCTGATTGGTGACATTATTGATCTGGCCACCATTGAAGCGGGTTTCTTGAAGCTTGATGTGCGGCCATTTGATATTCGTGCCGCGGTCGATTCGGTACTGGCGTTGTTGCGTGAGCGCCTGAAGTTACAGGACATGACCATCGAAGTGGTGATTGAAATTGGCCTGAACCGGCTGATCGCCGACGAAATGCGCGTGAAGCAGATTCTGGCGAACCTGCTCAGCCATGCGGTGCGTGCGACCAAGGCGAAGGGACATATCCGCGTGCTGGTCGATACCTATCAGCAGCGCGGCACGCGTATTTCGGTCCGCGATGATGGTCCAGGCCTTGACGATGAGCGGCGCAGCAAACTGTTTGACCCATTCTTCCGCGGCGGCCATGTGGCAGGCACCGATTCGGCGCTGTCGCTCAACCTCGTCAAACGTTTCATGGACCTACATGGCGGCGAAATTCATGTCGAATCGGCGCCGGGCAAGGGCACAGCCATTTGCTGCATTTTCCCGCCCGCGAGCGCGCATGTGGCGATCTAGCCCTTTCGGGGCTTGAATAAATGGGTATGAACGGTTAACAGCAAAAGCCATGACGCAAGCAACCTACATTCTTACCCTTTCCTGCCGCGATGTGCGCGGTATTGTCGCCGCCGTGACCGGCTTTCTCGCCAGCAAGGATGGCTTCATTATTGAATCCACCCAGTTTGGTGACCCAAGCACCGAGCGTTTCTTCATGCGTGTGCAGTTTAGTAGCGGCGAAAACACGCCCGCCCATGACGCGCTGAAAGAGGAATTCAAACAGGCGGTTGCGGATCGCTTTGCGATGGACTGGCGCATCGATAACGCCGCCAGCAAGGCCCGCGTGCTTATTTTATGCTCCAAGCAGCTGCACTGCCTGAACGATTTGCTGCACCGTTACCGCACTGGCCAGCTGATGATGGAAATCCCGGCGGTGATCTCAAACCACCCAGATGCGCGCGGGATTGTGGAGTGGCATGGTATCCCCTTCCATCACTTGCCGATTGTGGATGGGAACAAATTGGCGCAGGAACAGCAAATCCGCGCTATCATCGAGGCCGAGCAGATTGATTGTGTCGTGCTGGCACGCTACATGCAGATTTTAAGCCCCGAGCTTTCGGCGCATTTGCGCGGGCGGGCAATCAACATCCACCACTCCTTCCTGCCGAGCTTCAAGGGGGCGAAGCCCTACCATCAGGCCCATGAACGTGGCGTGAAGCTGATTGGTGCCACGGCCCATTACGTGACTGACGCGCTCGATGAAGGCCCGATCATCGACCAGGAAGTGACTCGGGTGGACCATAGCTATTCGCCCGAGCAATTAGCGCTGATGGGGCAGGACATCGAGGCGCTGGTGCTGACCCGCTCGCTGAAATATCAGCTTGAGCACCGCGTGCTGCTCAATGGCACCAAGACAGTTGTTTTCAGGTAGTCACGGCCTTTTTCTAAGGGTGATTTCGGTGTCATGCCCTTCCTCGAATCCTCATGTAGCGCTGCTACACTGCGGTTCTGCGGGAGGTCACTTCTTGAAATCCCCTCTTATAAAAAGGCCGTGGTTTTATAGCGCGAGCCGCTTGCGGCTGGGATAAGGAGGGAAGCGACGTAGGGGACAAGGTCCCCTTCAATCGGAATTATATCTTATAGAACCAGCTGTAGAGCGCGTTGTCGATGAAGTGCAACAGCAGGAACAGCACGACGGGCGAGAGGTCGATGCCGTTCAGGTTGGGCAGGTATTTGCCCAGCGCGCGGCGGATACGGTTGAGCAGGGGCTCAATCAGGCGGCCAAGGGTGCCATAGACCGTGTTCACGACAGCACTTGAGCGATTGACGATATCAAAATGCATTAGCACGCCGAGCACTATCCAGACCATAAGCGCCAGATTTATAAGAAAAATAATGTTACTGATGAGATCGACAAACGGGTTAAGCATGGGGCAGGTTTCCTGTCATAGGCATTTGCTATTGAATTTTTTCTGTTTTTATGTATAATGGAACTGTTGATGTGGAGCAAGCACCACATGAACCAGTGCCCATGAAGAGGCGCTAGTAACAGTAACAAACGTTTAGAATGTAGTCTAAACGAGGAGTAGTACCATGACGGTCTCGACGATTGCAACTATTGCAGCGGGTCTCACCCGTGCGCTTGGCAACCAAAATGCCAACGCAACGAATAACATCTTCACCAACCTGCTGGGTGGCCAGCGCAGCGCGCGCGACTCTGTGAGCACCGATATTACGGCGGTGATTGGCCTGCAAAACCAGATTGCCCAGTTCCGAGGTGCTGCGCGCGACGTGGCACAGGCGGATGCATTACTCAGCACTGCCCGCGATGGCGCCGAGCAGATTAATTCTCGCCTTGAACAGCTGACGGCGATTGCGACCCGCGCCGCCCAGCCAACCACGAGCGTGGAGGAGCGCGCAACGCTCAACACCCAATTCCAAACCCTGCGCGGGCAGATCGACCAGATTGCGCGCAACACGCGCTTTGGTAACGAGAGCTTGCTCGATGGTTCGGGTTCGACCTTGCGCGGTGCTGCGAGTGCTACCGGCCAAGCGAATGGTGCCATTGGCAGCCTGACAGACGCGACGCTATTCCGCGGTGTGAACCTGGATATCTCGACCGCGAGTGGTGCGACCATTGCCCTCAACACGCTGCGTTCTGCGAACCAGTATGTTGACAGCCAAATCGCGAGCATCAGCGAGCTTCAGCGTGGGCTTGACCTTGCAGCAGGCACCTTGCAGAGCGCCATCCAGAATCAGGAAGCAGCCAGTTCGACCTTGAACGATGCGGATTTCACAACGCAGCTTTTCGCACTGACGGAAGGCCGCAGCACCTTTGGCTTTGATACCCAGAGCATCCAAAACGTACAGACGCGTCGCTTGCCGCCGTCATTCGTGGCGTTGTTAAGCCAATAGTTTTTTAGAACACTTAGACACAAAAAAGCCGGCGGAAAATTCCGTCGGCTTTTTTTATGGTTACAGGCGAGCCCTTGAAGCTGCAGAACGAGTGAGCCTGTGGACTCACTCGTTCAATCACATGCTAGCGCTTGTTCAGTTGAATGAATTTGCGCGGCGTTGCGCCGATGAAGAGCTGGCGTGGGCGGCCGATTTTCATCGTTGGGTCCTCGATCATTTCCTTCCACTGTGCTACCCAGCCAGCGGTGCGGGCGACGGCAAACAGCACGGTGAACAACGAGGTAGGAATACCGAGCGCGCGGTAGATGATGCCCGAATAGAAATCGACGTTTGGATAAAGCTTGCGCTCGATGAAGTATTCGTCATTCAAGGCAATCTTCTCTAGCTCCATCGCGATTTTGAGCAGTGGCTCGTCCTGCTGGCCGAGTTCTTTTAGAACCTCATGGCAGGATTTGCGAAGCACCGCCGCACGCGGATCGTAGTTTTTATAGACGCGGTGGCCAAAGCCCATCAGGCGGAAGGAGTCGTTCTTATCCTTTGCGCGCTTGATGAAATGCGGGATGTTCTTCACATCGCCGATTTCTTTGAGCTGTTGAATTACGGCTTCGTTTGCACCGCCATGTGCTGGGCCCCACAGCGAGGCAATGCCCGCACCAATGCAGGCGAATGGGTTAGCGCCTGACGAACCGGCAAGGCGCACGGTGCTGGTGCTGGCGTTTTGCTCGTGGTCGGCATGCAGGATGAAGATTTTCTCCATCGCATCGGCGATTACAGGGTTAACCTTATAAGGCTCGCATGGGGTGGCAAACATCATGTGCAGGAAGTTTTCGCAGAAGCCGAGCTCATTTTGCGGATAGATGAACGGCTGGCCCACCGAATATTTGTAGCACATGGCGGCCATGGTTGGCATTTTCGCGATCATACGCATCATTGCCAGTTCGCGCTCGGCAGGGTTATGGATGTCGAGCGAGTCATGATAGAACGCGGAAAGCGAGGCAACAGCGCCGACCATGATGGCCATAGGGTGCGCGCGGCGGGGAAAGCCGCGATAAAGGAAGTGCAGTTGCTCGTGCACCATGGTGTGGCGGGTGATGGTGTGCTC
>CAZOFC010000056.1:0-11184 GCA_964578965.1 uncultured Azospirillum sp. | reverse complement strand
CCACCCGACCCACAGCATCGCGCAGCTGAGCAACACCAAAGGCATCGAAGAAATCATCCGCCGTGCGGATTTGAACCTCGACCCCACCCCCGATGAGGCACAGATTCGCAGCAAGCTCGCGGGCATTCTCGAGGCCGCCAAAGCCAAAGGCGAATATAGCGTCATCCTCACCGCGCGGCCGCAAAGCCTGCAACTGCTGGCCGAATGGCTGAAGCAAATCAAGCTCGCCGAGCCCTATGCGCTCGCGCCGCTTTCTGCCCTCTATTTACCCAAGGATGCACCAGTGGTGGCCGCCCCGGCGAATGATGGGCATGGCGGTGGCCATGGCGGGGCTGAGAAGAAAAAAGAAAAAGCCAAACCCAAAGAGAAAAAGAAAAAGCCCCTGATTCAGGATCAATATAAACAACCCGCCGAGGGCGCGAAAGATGGCGGCCATGGTGGTGGCCACTGATGGGCGCGTTTCACCACCTGCCCTTCCGCGAGGGTGTGGGCATCATGCTCCTCAATGCGCAAGGCAAGGTATTCGTTGCCAAACGACTCGATACATTGGTTGAGGCATGGCAGATGCCCCAAGGCGGGATTGATGCAGGGGAGGACCCACGCACCGCCGCGCTGCGCGAGCTGACGGAAGAAACAGGCGTGCCAGCCACACATGTAACCATTCTTGCAGAATCAGCACAGTGGCTCACCTATGATTTGCCGGATGAGCTAGTGCCCGTCATCTGGAAAGGCCAATACCGTGGCCAAAAGCAAAAATGGTTTGCCCTGCGCCTCGATGGGCCGGATTCGCTCATCAACATCACTGCGTTCGAGCACCCTGAATTCAGTGAATGGAAATGGATACCAATGGCCCAGCTACCTGAGGTGATTGTGCCGTTTAAGCGCGACCTCTATGCGAGGCTGGTGGCGGAGTTTCAGGGTTTGGGTATTGCCTAGCAATCATGCCGTCTTTACGACGGCATCCCGCTTTTTTAATGAAGCTGGACCCCGTGGTAAACACGGGGTGACAATTCCTAAACAAATGGCAGAGTTTCAGGGTTTGGCATCGACGCGTGAATATGCTAGCATTCTCGCAGAGGTGCCCATGAAGTTCTATGACCACGCGTGTTCCACTATCGCCAATCAGCGCGCTTTCTCCCTCGTTGAGCCAAAGCGAAGCGGCGTCCCCGCGCAGGCGGGGATCCATCTTCAACGAGCCTTTTCGCTCGTTGAACTAAGTATCGTGCTCGTTATCCTTGGCCTACTCGTCGGCGGTGTGCTGTCCGGCCAATCGCTGATTCGCGCCAGTGAGCTGCGCAGCGTAAGCGCTGATCTAGCCCGTTACCAAACAGCCGTTTACACCTTCCGCGATAAATACTTCGCCCTGCCGGGTGATATGACCAACGCCACTGCGTTTTGGGGGGTACGCGCCAGCACGGGTAGTGATGTGACCTGCCACCAGACCATCAACAGCACCACCGGCACCTGTAACGGTAACGGGGATGGCCAGATTAATTTTATTACAGGAGATTCGGCAACCTACGGTGAACGAACTCTTAGTTGGCAGCATTTAGCACGTGCAGGCTTAATTGAGGGCAATTACACAGGTGCGTCAAGCAGCGCCACCTCCTATACAACTGTTCCGGGCACCAATGTTCCCATCAGCAAGCTATCCAATGCGCAATTTCGTATTGGCTGGGCGCAGGGTCCATTATCGGGGCATGCTAACCTATTCGATGGTACATACAATTTTAACACACTCGAATTTACAGGACCAACAAACCCCTTAAAACCTGAAGAAGCTTGGAATATCGACACTAAACTCGATGATGGAAAGCCTGCAACGGGCAGTATTTTTGCTGCAAAAAATACATCTACTTGGAGCCCAAACTGCGCAAGTACCGATGTGGTCAGCACTGCCGAGTACATGTTGACAGGAACCAGCAAAACATGCGTTATTTGGAATGCTATCCGCTAAATCAACCCTACGCCCGAATCATCGTGCTTGCGCCGCCGGCGGTGAACACTTCAATCAGCAACACATGCGGGATGCGGCCATCGAGGATGTGGGCTTGTTTGACCCCCGCGCGCAGGGCGTTCACGCAGGTTTCTACTTTCGGGATCATCCCGCCCGTAATGGTGCCATCGGCCAGCAGGGCATCGATTTCCTCGGCGTCAATTTCGCTGATGAGTTGTTTATCCTTGGTCAGAATCCCCGCCACATCGGTCAGCATCATCAGCTTGTGGGCCTTGAGGGCGCTGGCAATGGCACCCGCTGCCGTATCGGCATTGATATTGTAGGTCTCACCATTCGGGCCCATGCCGATGGGGGCAATGACCGGAATCATCCCACTTGCAACGATGTTCTCGATGGCTTGGGTGTTGATTTTGGTGGGCTCGCCGACAAAACCTAAATCCAGCACGCGCTCGATATTACTGTCGGGGTCGCGCTTGGTGCGGCGCAGTTGCTGCGCTTCGATGAGGTTGCCATCCTTGCCCGAGATACCAATCGCGGTGCCACCCATCTGGTTAATGGCAGTGACGATTTGCTTGTTGATGGAGCCTGAGAGAACCATCTCGACGATTTCGACCGCCGCTTGGTCGGTCACACGCAAGCCATCGACAAATTCGGAATGGATTTTGAGGCGATCGAGCATCGCGCCGATTTGCGGCCCGCCGCCATGCACCACCACCGGGTTGATGCCAATAGTTTTGAGCATCACGATATCACGCGCGAAGGTTTCCGCCGTGCGCTCGTCGCCCATCGCGTTGCCGCCATATTTGATGACAAAGGTCTGGCCCGCAAAACGCTGAATATAGGGCAGCGCTTCACTCACCGTTTTGGCGGTGCGCAGCAGAAGTTCCTTGGTTTTAATCGTTTTAATTTGCATATCAGGTTCCAGCTGTCAGGTTCTAGGTGCCAGTAAGTGTCTGGGTTGCGGCGTTCCCCGAAACCCGAAACCTGTAACCTAACTTCTTCCTTCCAATGCCTCAATAACAGCATCACGCAATGCGTCAATACCCTGCTTGCCATGGGCGCTGGTCGTCACCAATGCCGGGTGTGCGGCCGGGTGCTTGCGCGCGACCAACAGCACGCGCTCCTTCACCGCCTCAAGGTCATCCGCCTTATCCGCTTTGGTGAGCACGAACTGATAGGAAACGGCCGCATCATCGAGCCGTTTGAGCATCTCATCGTCCGCCTCTTTCACGCCATGGCGGCTATCGATCAGCACAAAGGCACGGGTGAGTTGCTGGCGGCCACGCAGATATTCAAACAGCACGCTTTGCCATTTCGCCACATCCTTCTTCGCCGCTTTGGCATAGCCATAGCCCGGAACATCGACCAGGTGCAGTACCTCGTTGAGGTTGAAAAAATTGAGCTGGCGCGTGGCCCCGGGCGTGCCCGAGGTGCGTGCCAAGTGGTTCTGGCCCACAAGCGCATTGATGAGGCTCGATTTACCGACATTACTGCGGCCAATGAAGGCCACTTCGGGCAAGTTCAGCTCTGGCAATTGCGCCATGCTCGCCACCCCCGCCACAAAACGGATGGGCTTGGCAAACAACGCATGGCTGAGTGGAGTCTGCGTCATCGCGAGGCCGAAGGCCGTAGCGATCCAGCGCGCCGAGTCCTCGGCGCATGAATTTTCATCTGGATTGCCACGTCGCTACGCTCCTCGCAATGACACATCATCCTATTTCAATCCTTTTTTCTTGAGGCGTGAGTTAATGTAAAGCTGCTGGAAAATCGACAGCGTATTGTTGCACACCCAGTAAATGACAAGCCCTGCCGGAAAGCCCGCGAACATGAAGAGGAAAATATATGGCATATAGTTCATCATCGCCGCTTGGATGGGGTCAGCCGGTTTGGGGTTCAAGCGCTGCTGGATGACCATGGTCGCGCACATCACGATTGGCCACACGCCGAGGTGCAGGAAGCTTGGCGCATCCCACGGCACAAGGCCAAACAAGGTGAATACGTTGGTGGGGTCAATCGCCGAAAGGTCTGTCACCCAACCAAAGAAGGGGGCATGACGCATCTCGATTGTCACGAACAACACACGGTAGAGCGCAAAGAAAATCGGGATCTGCAGCAAGATTGGCAGGCAGCCCGAGACCGGGTTCACCTTCTCGCGCTTATAGAGCGCCATGATCTCCTGATTCAGGCGCATCTTATCGTCCTTGTAACGCTCACGCAGTTCGGTCATTTTAGGGGTGAGCTGCTTCATGCGCGCCATTGCCACCATCGATTTGCTGGCGAGTGGAAACAGCATGAGCTTAATGACCAAAGTAAGCAGCAAAATCGCGACACCGAAATTGCCAACCACGCCTTGGAAGAAGCTGAGTAGCGCAAAAATCGGACGAGTGAGAAAATACAGCGAGCCAAAATCCACCGCGCGGTCGAATAGCGGGATGTTGAATTCATCGCGGTACGCATCAAGGGCACTCACCACCTTCGCCCCAGCAAACAGCCGAGTAGCGCTGGTCACGGTGCCACCGACTGGCACATCAAGCGCGTTTGCCCGCAGATCTGCCTGATAGGCCGCAGCACCACCGCGCGTGAAATGTTTCACCTGCGCATCGAACGTATCGGCAGCATCCGGGATAATCGCCGTCAGCCAATATTTATCGGTCATCCCCACCCAGCCATTAGTATTGGTGAATTTCTGTGCACCATCCTCGCGCAAGGTCTTGTAAGTGATGTCCTCAAGCACGCCATTCACCACACCCAGTGGCCCCTCATGCATGAGGAAGGTTTGTTTTGCTTCGTTCGCCACATTGCGGCTGACGAGACCATACGGGTAAAGCGTCACCGCGCGATTGCCAGAGTTTTTCACCGTGGTGGTGATGGTGAACATGAACTGTGCATCGACCGCAATGGTGCGGGTGAAGGTGAGGCCTGCACCATTGTTCCAGGTCAGGGTCACGGGTTTATCTACGGTCAGTTCACGGTCAGTCGTTTGCCAGCGTGTATTCGCACCGGGCATGGAAATACTCTCATCCTGCGCGAGGACCCCAAGCTCAACGAAATAGGCGTCCTTCTCGGAGGCGCGTTTGAGTAGGCGCACTTCGGGTGACTCAGGCGCCGTCGTTTCGTGGTAGCGCGCCAGTGTCAGGTCGTCAAAGCGGCCACCGACGACACTAATCGAGCCATGTAGCGACGGGGTATTGATGCGAATGCGCGGCGCGTTATTCGCCACATCGCTTGTCGCGTCACCTGCAGGGGTGCTGGGTTGCACGGCGGATGGTGTGGCCGACTGTTTGGCTTGCGCAGCCTTTGCCGCTGCCTGCTGCGCCTGAAGTGCGGCAATGCGCGGGCGCTCATAGAAATGCTGCCAGCCGACCATGATCAGGGTGGCGAGAATAATCGTGATGACGAGATTTTTTAAATCAGGGCCTTGGGTCGCAGGTGCGGTCATGACAGAACAAACTTTGCTAGAAAAATGAAATCAGGGGACAGGATCATGCCCCGAGCCCCCCCAAGGGTGGCAACGGGCAAGGCGTTTTAGGGCAAGCCATGCCCCCGTGCAAGCCCCATGTCGGGTAATCGCTTCGCGCGCATATTCCGAGCAGGTGGGCAGGTAGCGGCAGTTGGGCCCAAGCCACGGCGAAAGGCAAAGTTGATAGAGACGGATGAGGCCGAGTAGCGGCCATGTCATAAGCCTACGCATGCGGGTGGATGCGCGCCATCGCCTGCGCAAGTGCCACGCGTAATGCCTGAAAATCCACGTCAGCGGCGCTGGGTTTGGCGTCGTTACGGGCGATGATGATGTAATCGTAACCAGCCTTGGCGCCATTGGGGAAAATCTCGCGCACCAGCGCGCGCAAGCGGCGCTTGATGCGGTTACGCACCACTGCATTGCCGCATTTGGTGGTTACCGTGTAACCGACGCGCGCGCCGGTTTGGGTGGGAATATCCGACGGGGCAGCGCGCAAAATAAAATAGGCCGACATAGCCTTGCGGCCATTTCGCAGCCGCAGAAAATCCGCGCGGGCTTTTAGAGAAGTAATGGTGAGTGTCATCTGCGTCATTTAGCGCAGCTGCCAAATAATGAACAGCCGGAAATTAGCAGTGCGTAGCGCTACGCGCGAGCCGCTTGCGGCGGGAGCTCGAGGGCAAGGCCCTCGTCAGCAGTGAAGCACTAATAACTAAGCGCTGAGTACTTTGCGGCCTTTAGCGCGGCGTGCGGCAAGCACTTTGCGGCCACCGACGGTTGCCATGCGGGCGCGGAAGCCATGGCGGCGGGCGCGAACGATCTTGCTGGGCTGATAGGTGCGCTTCATGGCACTCTCCTTGGTCGTAATGAATTAAAGAGCGGGCGTTATAAGCAGATGCGCCCTACTTGTCAAGCATGCATCACTCGCATGATTTTCGCGTGTAATCTCAGGATTTACACGTGGTTTTGGTTGTATTTTCAACTTCCTGCTCTAGAACTGGCCTATGTTTGTTCATTTGCGCTATTTAGCGGCTATCTGCTTCATTATTATGCTGATTGGGGCAGGCTTCATCACGCTCTATGCCAATAAATTCAAGGAAGGCGACCTGATGGATGGCGGCAGCCGCCAAACGCAGGCCACCATCGCCAGCTATGTCGGCACCGTTTGGGACCGCTATGGCGCGGAAATCTCAAAACACCCGGCATCGCCCTATTTACCAAATTTCATGGCCGAGACGAAACGCTTCTTTCAATCGCAACCCTTTGCCAAAATAACCATTTTCTCGCCGGACGTGACCAAGCTCTATTACAGCTCCGGCAATGAATATGTGACGACGGATGGCGTCACCCGCGTCACACTCTTTGACCTTGATAAAGCGGTGAAAGGCACACCGGTCATGAAAATCCTCAATGATGTGCAACTGAATGGCAGCAGCGATGCACACGCCAAGCGCACCATGATGCATGCGATCGTGCCGCTCATCCGCACGGGTGCCGCCAGCCCTGACGCACTGGTCGAAATTTACATCGATGTCACCCAGAACTGGACAAAGCTGAGCTCCAAGTTGTTATGGTTCTTGGGCACCATCATTGGCGTGTTCCTGATTCTCGTCGTCGTGCTGCTGGTCACCGCCGGGCGGGCGGAATCCATCATCACCAAACAGCACGAGGTCAACCTCGAGCTGATTGCCGCCGCCGCACAGGCCGAAGCACAAAGCCGAGATAAATCGCAATTCCTCGCCAGCGTCAGCCACGAGCTGCGCACGCCGCTCAATGCCATCATCGGCTTTTCAGAAATTATCCGTAGCGAAGCGAAAGACGGCCTGCAAAAAGTTTATCAGGATTATCTTGAGGACATCCATGCCTCGGGCAAGCACCTGCTCAGCCTCATTAATGACATCCTTGATTTCAGTAAGGCCGAGGCCGGTAAACTACAGATCGAATGGGCCGAGACCGACGCTACCAAAGTCATCCGCAACAGCTTGCGCATGGTGCTGCCACGCGCCGAAGCCGCGCAGGTCACACTCGTTGAAGATATTCCGCCGCAGCATATCGTGCTCGTGACGGATGCGAAAAAGCTCAAGCAAACCCTGCTGAACCTGTTATCCAACGCGGTTAAATTCACGC
This sequence comes from uncultured Azospirillum sp., assembly GCA_964578965.1. GTDB lineage: Bacteria > Pseudomonadota > Alphaproteobacteria > Rickettsiales > UBA3002 > QFOX01. The sequence goes on along the minus strand of CAZOFC010000056.1, from coordinate 3,643 downwards.
CCGCAGGGGGCGAAGTGCGCTGCCATGCCTGGTTTGAGGTGGCCACAAGCCGCATCCACATTCAGGTGCGTGATACCGGGATTGGGATTGCACCCAAAGATATCTCGCGGGTGATGACGCCCTTCGGGCAGGTTGATTCCGCACTCTCGCGTAAATACGAAGGCACGGGCCTTGGCCTGCCACTGTCGAAGAAATTTGTCGAATCCATGGGGGGTGAGTTCGCCATCGAAAGCGAGCTAAAGGTCGGCACCGCCATCACCATCAGCTTTCCTAAAGCGCCACCGGGCTGGGGCACCCCCGCCATGAGCGAATATTCCAGCCAGAAGGATGCATCCGATGTCCCAACATCCGACACCAGCCACAGCTAGCGCGCGCCGCACTATCCCTTCCATCCGCGCCATGAAGGGCCAACAAAAAATTGTGGTGCTCACCGCCTACACCGCGCCCATGGCCCAACTGCTGGATGCGCAGTGCGACATGCTGATGGTCGGCGATTCACTCGGCATGGTCATTTACGGCTTTGACTCCACCCTACCCGTCACCCTTGAGATGATGATTGCCCACGGCGCAGCAGTGGTGCGCGGCGCAAAACATGCCTGTGTGATTGTCGATATGCCGTTTGGCAGCTACCAGGCCTCGCCCGAGCAGGCCTTCATCAATGCCGCGCGGGTGATGAAAGAAACGGGTGCCGCCTGCGTGAAAATGGAAGGCGGTGCAGCACTGGCCCCCACCATTCACCACCTTACCCAAAACGGCATTCCGGTGATGGCCCATATCGGCCTCATGCCGCAGCACCACAACGCCATCGGCGGGTTTAAAACGCAGGGTAAAGAGGTAGCGGCACGCAAAGCCCTCCTCGCCGACGCGAAAGCCGTGGCCGATGCCGGGGCGTTTGCGGTGGTGATCGAAGGGGTGGTCGAATCCCTCGCCCAGGAAATCAGCCGCAGTATTGCCATCCCCACCATCGGCATTGGCGCCTCACCGCATTGCGACGGGCAGGTGCTGGTCGTCGATGATATGCTTGGGATGTTTGAGCATAGCGCGCGCTTTGTGAAGAAATACGCCAACCTGCGCGAGACCATCCGCAACGCCGCGGCCAGCTATGCCAGTGAGGTGCGTAGCGGTAAATTTCCAAGCGATGCCCAGTGCTATGGTGTTGTCGAGCGCGCACCGACCAAAAAGAAAACCAGCCGCAAATAGCATCGTCATTCCCCGAATTTGCATTAGCAAATTATAGGGGAATCCAGCTGAATCGCCCTATCATCGCTTCGTGATTCGGGCGATGACACATGTCTCATTCTTAAGTCAAATGACTATAATCGGAACGCCTAGAGGCCACCGGGGGCACGCGCAGCACCCACATCCGGCGGCGGACCAATTGGTTCAGGGTCCTTGATGCCTTTCGCTTTCATGGCATCTTTTTCTTTCTGGATGGCCTCAAGCTGCTTTTCCACCTGCTCTAAGCGGTGCAGCCGCTCATCGATGAAATAGCGCATGAAGTTCAGCTCACCTTGGCTGTAATCCTCGGGGTGCTTCATCACCTCCTCGATGATGCCAAGTGCTGCGCCAAACTCGCCACGCTGCTCGTGAATGAAGGCGGGAAGCTGCTGCGCCCAGATGGGGATGCCGCGTACCCCGCTTAGCTTTTGCGCAATCTCAAGGGCGCGGGCACTATCCTCAAGTTTGTGGCTCGCCAGATACGAGGCCTGCACCAACCACCACCATTTCTCCTTGGCCCGGCCAGTGCCGTACGCATCGAGGTAATCGACGAGGTAACGCACATCACTCGCTTTTTGCGTCTGGCTGAAATAATAGGCCGCCATGGCAGGTAAATAGCTCGACTGGTTATCAAAGTGATCGAGCAAATAGAACCACTCCGAAAGCTTTTTGAAATCGTATTTGTAGAGCGCGGTGAAGCGGCCAAACGTATCGCCGGAGTTTTGGATATTCAGCGCAAGTAAGCGAAAGAATGCTTGCTCATCACCAAACGAGAGCGCGCGCACCGTGCGCTCGCCGGGCACAGCAGGCACAATCCCAAGCTCAGGGCGAATCACGCGCGTGTAGTTCCAAAACGAACCCTGTGCCACCAACACAGCCGCAAATAACGCAACCGCAAGCTTCATCGCCGGGTCGCGCAGCGCCTGGCGAAGGCTGATTTCCTGACTCGGTTTTTTAAACCACAGCATATCCTAGAACTGCTTACGCTTGAAATCAATCACGGCCGCAATCACGAGCAGCGGTATGAAAATCGCCGATTGCATGAGAAAGAGCGACACTTCTTCATACGACTTCGCGCCGTAAATTAGCCAATTGCTCTTTGCATAAAAATCAAGCCGCGGCACGACAAGCGCAATGCCCTTCATCAGCCACTGCGTGCCCAAATTAATGGTGTGATCCTTGAAGATGCTGGTGGTCGTCGTCGTCATCAGGAAGAATCCCATCATGCGCGACAGCACATAAATCGCGAGTGACGCAAGCACCGTGCCCACCCCGCTGCGAATGGTCAGCGACGCAAACAGTGCGACCGACACCACCAGCCAGGATTCAAGTAATAAACTGACTGACCATACCCAGAACCCTGTCTGGTTGAGGGTGCCCATCACGGCAATCAGAATCACTGTTGGCAGCACAAGGCAGGTGGCAACGGCCGCAAAGCCAACCCAGTAGGAGAGCACTAAGGTGGTGCGCGAAATGGGCCGCGATAGCAACACATCAATCTCGCGCGCATCGAAGGCGTTGCGCATGTGAAAGCCGATGAATACAATCACACCGACCATGATGATGACGCGGGCCGCCGCTGCAGTAAACGAGAGCGTCATCTGCTCGGTCTCAAGCATGGCGGTCGAGCCAAGCACACTTGAGATGTAGGCTGCAGCGGCAATGCCGATCAGCAGGGCAATAAACAAGCGGTCGCGCGTTGCGGTGAGCAGAACGTAACGGATATTACTGAACATGGTCCCTCATCATCCCTTATGGGTTGAATAGCGGACGCGGATCCGTCGTGAATTTGTCGTAGATCTTCTGGTCCGACTTATGGGCACTGCCATCGCTGTTCACAATGGTGGCCTTGATGAAAATAATCAGCTCGCGCTTGGTGGATTCCTCGCTGCGGCTCTTGAAGAGATTGCCAAAGACCGGAATCTCGCCGATACCCGGCGCGCCATTCTCTGTGTTTTGCGAGGCATCTTCCATCAGCCCGCCGATGACCATCACCCCACCACTCTTGATTTTGGTGATCGAGTCAATCTCGCGTGATTCAATAATCGGCACCGTAATGTTAGGAATCAGCTCTGCCGCCTCCGGAGTATCCGCAATTGATCGCAGGAAGCCCGTTTGCGGGTTGGGTGCATCACCAACGCGTCGCGTGAGTGTGGGGCGCACATTAAGCGTAATTTCCTGCGTATCGAGGTTAATCGATGGCAGAATGCTCATGATGATCCCAAGCGGCACCGTCAGCTGGGCGCAGTTCAGTGTCGCCTCCGTGCCCGAGTTCGTTGTGCCGGTACCCACCGCCGCTGTCGTGGTCGGCGGGGTGTAGGTACAGTTGAAGTACACAAAGTTCTGCGCGAGGGTCAGCACTGCCTGCTGGTTATTGATGGCAGACAAGCGAGGGCTCGAGAGCGTGCGCGTGGTACCGTAAGCT
>CAZOFC010000055.1:0-11252 GCA_964578965.1 uncultured Azospirillum sp. | reverse complement strand
CACATCATAGCTAGCTGCCTCGGCGGCTATCGCATCCGCGATTTGTTTTTCTGGCTTCACGCGGGTGCCGAGTGATTTCAGGGTGAAACGGCTATTAATGCTCAACTGTGGCTCGACCAGTGCGCGCGCGGCGGCCCACGTATTATCATCCGCCACCACCAGCACATTCGGCGTGGGCGTGATATAGGCCAAATGTAACGCAAGCCCGGTGATTGCCTGAGGCCCAGTGTAACGTGTGGATGTGCGATTGCTGCTCATGTTTTCCACAGGCAGTGTAGCAGTAAGCAATTCGAATGACGATGGAAAAACTCGGTTGCCAACGACAGCCTGCTTATTACTTGCGCACGGCGAGGGTGGGGTTCATAACTTCTATCCCTGATTTTTCAGCCAAGGTAACGCATGATGATTCGTAGGTTTATTGGCGTAAGTGCATTGCTGATGGTGCTGGCTGGTGCATCGGCCCATGCGCAATCGACGGAGTTTGATAGCTGGCTTGAAAGTTTCAAAACCAAAGCGCAGCGGCAGGGTATTTCACCACAAACCCTGAATGATGCACTGACGGGGCTCGAGCCCGATGATTCGGTGATTGCGCTCGACCGCAAACAGCCTGAGGGGCAAATCACCCTCGAAAAATACCTCAAGAACACTATTTCCGCCCGCAGGGTGCGCATTGGCCGCGCCATGCTGCGCGAGCATGCGGATGTGCTTAGTGAAATAAGCAAACGTTATGGTGTGCAACCCAAATACATCGTCGCGCTATGGGGTATTGAATCGGATTACGGCAATTATCAGGGGAATTTTTCGGTGGTGCAATCCCTCGCCACATTGGCATTCGAGGGCCGACGCGCCGATTTTTTCGCCGCCGAGCTGATGGCAGCGCTTCGCATCATGGATAAAGAGGGTATCTCGCGTGATGAGCTAACTGGCTCATGGGCCGGGGCGATGGGCAACTGCCAGTTCATGCCAAGCACCTATCTGCGTTATGCGGTCGATGCCTCGGGCGATGGCAAGCGCGACATTTGGCATAGTGAGGTTGATACCTTTGCTTCAATTGCGAATTACCTGAGCTCGCTTGGTTGGGATGGCAAGGTGGATACGATGGAGCCTGAGGTTGTTGACGAAGGCCAGTTCCAAGCCAGCGATGTGAGCCTTGATAACGCCCGCAGCGCATCGGCATGGGGTAAGCGTGGGCTTGTTACTGTTTCTGGTCGGGGGGATGGCAAAGCCATGCGGCCCGATGGCACGCGTAAACTCTATGCCATTTACCTGAGCAAGGATGATGAAGCGGAAAATAAGCCAAGCCTTGTGAGTGAAAACTTCAAAGCGCTTCTCAACTGGAACCGCTCACGCTATTTCGCAACAGCAGTCAGCACGCTGGCGGAAGAGATCAACGAGGAATAACATGAAGCTATCACGCATTGTATTGATTGCGCTTCTTGGGCTAATGAGCGCCTGCTCGTCCTCGAACCGTCCGGTCTATTCGGGCCATGAAGAGAGCACTAAAGGTGTTCCGGGCTTTTCCTCCGAAGGTAAGAAGCTCTCGCCACATGTGAAGCTGGGCCAGTCGTATCGCGTGAATGGGGAAACCTATGTGCCGCGCTATCAGCCCGATTATGTCGAGGAGGGGATGGCCTCGTGGTATGGGCCGGGGTTTCATGGCGGCAAAACCGCCAATGGCGAATCGTTTGACGAAGAAGAACTGACTGCCGCCCACCGCACCCTGCCGTTGCCCTCGATTGTTCGGGTGACACTGCTTTCAACCGGCAAATCAGCCTATGTTCGGGTGAATGATCGCGGGCCATTTGCCCATAACCGCATCATTGACGTGAGCCGCGGGGTGGCTGAGAAAATTGGCTTGATTCGTGCCGGCGTGGGCAAAGTGCGGGTGGAATATCTCGACCGTGAATCGAAGAAATTCGCTGAGTTGCTGGCGGATGGCCGCAGTCCAAAATCCATCGATATTGAATCAGAAGTCCTGAATGCGAGTACGGAAGAATTACCGCCCGCTACGCTCACCGCGCAGGCCGATCCGGGCGCGGCGCCTGTATCGGAAGTGATGTCACAGGATTTAATGCCGCCTGCGACTGTGAACGCTGCGCCACAGGCTCCTGCACCTTCAGCGAAGCCAGCGGTAGCCACACCATTTGAATTGGCAGAGGCGAATGAGGTTTCATCAGCGCCTGTGGCAGCTAAAGCCGTGGAAGCGGCTCCCGTTGTTGCTGGGCAGTCCTATGTCCAGATTGGCGCTTTCCAGAACGAAGCTAACGCTGCGCGTTTGATTAAAACCTACGCGCAGGTGGATGGCCTTAAGGTCGAGAAGAAAATCAACAGCCAAGGCATCACGCTCTACCATGTGCGCCAAGGCCCATTTGCGGATGCAAGTACAACAGAACGTGCGCTGAGTGCCCTCAAAGCACTGGGTGCGGATGCAAAGATTGTAAAACCCTAACGTAAGGTTATTGGAACGATGTTAAAACGCTGGTCATGGCTTGCAATTGCCTCTTTCATTATCGTCAGTGCCTTTGGTGCGACCGCCAGTGCGGAAGATAAACCCGCAGCCGAACAAGCTGCGGAGCCAGCCCTTGATTTGAGCTTGCGCAGCAAGGCCGCCGCAATGCCAATGACCACGGCAGACGGTAGCGCAATGACAACGCCTGCAAGCCATGTCTATCTCGTGGATTATGAGACGGGCAGTGTGCTTGCCGATAAGGCGGGCCAAGCGCCGATGTACCCATCCTCGATGACGAAGATCATGACCCTCTACGTGGTATTCGAACGACTGAAGCAAGGGGCGCTGACGCTCACCAATGAATTCACGGTGAGTGAAAAAGCATGGCGTATCCAAGGCAGCAAAATGTTCGTGCCACTGGGCAGCCAGATCGGACTTGAGGACCTGATTCGTGGGATTGCAGTGCAATCGGGCAATGATGCCTGTGTGGTGGTGGCTGAAGGGATTGCCGGTTCCGAGGAGGCATTCGCCAAACAAATGAATGATACGGCCAAGGCGATCGGTATGACCGCCACTAATTTCGTGGATGCAAGTGGTTGGCCACACCCCGAGCACCTGACCACCGCGCATGACCTTGGCGTGCTTGCGGTGCGCATGGTGCGTGATTTCCCCGAATATTATCATTACCTCAGCGAGCGTGAATTCACCTTCCACGGTATTCGCCAGTTCAATCGCAACCTGCTGCTGGGCAATGCATCGCTCAAGGTCGATGGCCTGAAGACCGGCCATACGGATGCGGCGGGCTATGGCATTGTGCTCTCGGCCGTGGACCCGGCAAGCAAACGCCGCCTCGTGCTCGTGATTAATGGCCTCGATAGCGAAGAGGCCCGCGCACAGGAAGGCGAGCGATTGCTGAAATGGGGCTTTGCCAACTTCAAGAATATCACGCCGTTTGTGCCCGGCCAAAGCCTAACCAATGCGAAAGTGTGGGGCGGGCAGGCGCGTGAGGTGGCCCTGACGGTGGGTGCACCCGTAGCGCTCACGGTGCCGCAATCCGGCCAAACGGCAACAAAAGCAAGCGTGCAATTCCAATCACCACTGGTGGCGCCCATCACGAAGGGGCAAGAAGTGGGCAAGCTGACATTGACCAATGCCGATGGCAGCACGCGCGAAATGCCTGTGCTTGCGGCAACGGATGTGGCGAAGCTCTCGTTCTTTGGCCGCATGGCCCGCGCATTTGGGCTTTAGGCATGGCCCGCGCGCGATTCATTACGCTTGAGGGCGGTGAGGGCGCAGGTAAATCGACGCAAATCAAGTTGCTCGCACAGGCATTTGCCGCGCGTGGCATCAACAACATCACCACGCGCGAACCCGGCGGCTCACCTGGCGGTGAGGCCATTCGTGGGTTGGTAGTCAGTGGCGCGACCGACCAATGGCACCCAACCACTGAAGCGCTACTCTTCATGGCTGCGCGCTATGACCACCTCGCCACCATTATTCAGCCTGCACTTGCGAACGATACATGGGTGTTGTGCGACCGCTTCTATGATTCGACGTATATTTATCAGGGTATCGCTAAGGGGGTCGGCACCGCATGGCTGGACCAGCTTTATCGCCAGCTATTCGCCAACACCGCGCCGGATTTAACCCTGCTGCTCGATTTACCGCCACGCGTCGGCCTTGCCCGCACCGTTAAACGCGGCAATGTCGCCGAATCACGCTTCGAGCAGATGGATATCAGCTTCCATGAAACGCTGCGCGCGGGCTTTTTGCAGCTCGCCAAGAATGCGCCCGAGCGTATCGCGGTGGTGGATGCTACGAGTGACGCCCAAGCAGTGCACCACGCCATCATTGAAACGGTGAATGTCCGTTTTGGCCTCATGCTCTCACCTCAGATTCTTGGGGCAACAAAATGAGTAAATCCGCTGATATCGAAATTCCTGCCCCGCGCGCAAACCCGCTGCTGATTGGCCACGAAGCCGTTGAGGCCGATTTTCTGAGTGAATTCGCCACTGGGCGTATGCACCATGCACACCTCATCAGTGGCGCGAAAGGTATTGGGAAAGCGACACTGGCCTATCGCTTGGCGCGGCATATCCTCTCGTCTGGCGCGCAAGCATCAAGCGCGGCAGAGGAGGAGGCGCCAAGCTTGTCATTGTTCGGCGAGGAGCCTGCACCCGCACCCAAAGCGCCCACCCACACTGCGGCGATGGACCCTGAAAGCCCGTTGTTCAAACGTATAGCCAGTGGCTCACATTCAGATTTACTGACGCTCAGCCCCGCCTATGACGCCAAAAAGCAGGTCGAGAAAAACCTGATCACGGTGGAGGAGGCGCGCCAAGTGCCCGAATTCATGAGCCTGACCCCAGCGGAAGGTCTCTGGCGGGTGGTGATTATCGACGCGGTGGACCAGTTGAACAATCAGGCGGCGAATGCCTTGCTTAAAATTCTCGAGGAGCCACCCGCGCGGGCGATACTGTTTCTCATTTGCCATCAGCCGGGGGCAATTTTGCCGACCATTCGCTCGCGCTGCCGCCTGTTGAAGCTGAGCGCGCCAGACAGCACCGCATTCTCAGAAATTCTGGGCCAGATTGCCCCCCATATCGAGACCCATGAGTATGCCGCCCTTTATGCGCTTGCCCATGGCTCACCGGGGCATGCCATCACGCTGCATCAGCATGAAGGCCTCAAATGGGTGGAAGGCTGGCTAGCAGCCATGATGCCCGATGCCAGCGCCGAAGCCCGCCAGAAATTTGCCGATAGTGCAGCCGCCGTAAAAGCCCCGGCGGCATGGGCGGCAATTATCTATGCTTGGCGGGTGGTGATGGCGCGAATCTGCACTTATCCGCATGCGCCCGACACTCAGCCCATGTTCCGCCGTGAACCAGAAATGATCGCGGCGATTGCGGAAAGTTTGTTGCCCGAACAACGCCATGCGTGGCTTGCTGCGGGCAACCAGCTCATCCATCAGACCGAGACGTTTTACCTTGATAAACGCCAGAGCATTCGCCTGTTAATCAACCCAGCACAGCTGGATATGATGGCGGCGTAGTCACGTGAATCGTGAATTGTGCATCGTGAGTCGTTGTGTTACTCACCATGCACCATTCACTATTCACGATTCACGATTATGCAAAGCTACTACATCACCACACCCATCTATTACGTGAACGATAAGCCGCATCTGGGCCATGCCTATACCTCTGTGGCGTGTGATGCGATTGCGCGCTACATGCGCCTTGATGGGTTGGAAGTGAAATTCCTCACCGGCACGGATGAGCACGGCCAGAAGGTTGAAAAATCCGCCGATGCGGCAGGGGTGCCACCCCAAGCCTTTGTGGATGAGGTGAGCGAGCATTTCCGTGAAATGGGGCGGGTGCTGAACCTGACCAACGATGATTTCATTCGCACCACGCAACCACGCCATATCGAGGCGGCACAGGCGATGTGGAAGCGGCTTGAGGCGAACGGCGATATTTACCTTGGCGGGTACGCTGGCTGGTATGCCACGCGTGATGAGGCCTTTTATCAGGAATCCGAGCTGGTGAACGGCAAAGCCCCAACCGGTGCGGATGTGGAGTGGGTGGAGGAGCCGAGCTACTTCTTCAAACTATCGAAATACCAGCAGCCATTGCTTGATTTTTACGAGGCGAACCCGGATTTCATCCTTCCCGAATCGCGCCGCAATGAGGTGCTCAGCTTTGTGCGCGGCGGGTTGAAGGACCTTTCCATCTCGCGCACCACCTTCAAATGGGGCGTGCCGGTGCCGGGGGATGAAAAACACATCATGTATGTGTGGCTCGATGCGCTGACCAATTATTGGACGGCGGCGGATGGCAAATGGCCTGCTGATTTGCACATGGTGGGTAAGGACATCTTGCGCTTTCATACCGTTTATTGGCCCGCATTCCTGATGAGCGCGAAGCTGGATTTACCTAAGCGCGTCTTCGCCCATGGCTGGTGGACGATCGAGGGTGAGAAAATGAGTAAATCGCTTGGAAATGTAGTGGCACCTGCCCACCTCGTTGAGAAATATGGCCTCGATCAAACCCGTTACTTTTTGCTGCGTGAAGTGCCCTTCGGCAGCGACGGCAATTTCAGCCGCCAAAGCATGTTCGAGCGCATCAATGCTGATTTGGCGAACAATATAGGTAACCTTGCCCAGCGCACCTTAAGCATGATTGCCAAAAACTGTGAAGGGCAAGTGCCCGCCGTGGATGGGGCGAACATTCAGCCCCAGGATGCGGCGTTGATGGAGTTGGTGCGTGTCACCTCGGCCAGCACCCACTCAAGCGCGCGCGAGCAAATGCAGCGCTGCAAATTCGCGGAAGTGATTGGTGCAATTCTGCAGATGAGCAGCACCGCCAATGAATATATTGATAAAGAAGCGCCATGGACGCTGAAAAAGACCGATTTAGCGCGCATGAACTCGGTGCTCTATTATCTTGCGGAATCCATTCGCTGCATTGCTATCATGCTGCAACCCTTCACGCCCGATGCGGCAAAAAAACTGCTCGACCAGCTGGCCGTGCCCGAAACTGAACGCCTGTTCTTGCACCTCACGCCGGAATTTGCCCTCAAGGCCGGCACGCCATTACCGAAGCCTGAGGGAGTATTCCCGCGGTTGATGGCGGAGATCTAGGGGTTCATTGTTTTGGATTCTCTTTGTCTAATTGCGAGTCAAATGCTTTGCTCAGTGGAATTTTGTTTTCGTGGCTTTCAACAGACGATTTATATTCAATAGAATTTTTGAGACGCGGAAGATAACGTATTGTGCGCCTCTTGTTACGCTCCCACGAATCCTCGATATGGCCGCGTGCCCCGCAGTAAGATTTACAAGCTGACTGCCATTTAAAAGTGTCATCTCGTGGTGTAACATCTTTAAATTCTATCTTTGAGTCGGAGATTGTTATTTGTAATTTGCAGCGCAGTTGAGGGTCAGATTCATAATCATCGAACAGATAAACGTTGGGAGTGACTTGTGTGGCAATTCCATTGATGTCGCAAGTATGACCGTTAAAAAACAACGTTTCCTTGCGAAAATAGAGGCTGCTCTTCTGATATGGCGTTATCTCTAACACGTCTTCAGAGATGAATTCATCGATGATGTTTTTACCTTTTGCGTCGACACCATTGTAGATGCCATTTGGTTTACGAATTTTATAAACCCCAGCAATTTGGTTAATTGAGATATCAGTTTCTTTTGCAACACCTATCGTTGCAAAAGAAACTATCATTGCGCATAGTGAGCTATATACGAACTTCATGTTAATCTCCGTTTTTTGCAAATCTATGCTCATAGACTCCCATTGTCATTTGAATTACCCCGAACTGGCTGATACGGCCGCGGTAGTGGCGCGCGCGAAGGAGGCGGGGGTAGGGCTGATGCAGACGATTAGCACCCAGCGCAGTGACTTTGCGCAAGTGAAGGCGCTGGCAGATGCGTACCCCGAAATTTACTGTTCCATCGGCATTCATCCCCATGAGGCGGAACCGCATGAGGACATCTCCGAAGCTGAGCTGCTGGCCGAAGCGAACCACCCAAAAGTCATTGGCATTGGTGAAACAGGGCTGGATTATTATTACGAACATAGCCCTAAAAAGGCACAACAAGAGCTGTTCAAACGCCATATACGGGTGGGGCGCCAACTCGATCTGCCAGTCATCATCCATAGCCGCGAGGCCGACGAAGACACCGTGGCTATTTTGCAAGAAGCCTATGCCGAGGGTCCATTCCGTATCCTCATCCATTGCTTTAGCTCTTCGCAATATCTTTCTGAAGAAGCAGTAAAACTTGGTGGTTATATCTCGGCCTCGGGGATCATTACGTTCAAAAAATCACAGGCACTTAGGGATAGCTTTAAAAGCGTGCCATTAGAGCGTTTACTTGTGGAAACCGATTCACCATATCTGGCGCCGGAGCCGCATCGGGGTAAACCATGTGAGCCAGCATTCACGGTTCACACGGCGCGTAAGCTGGCTGAAGTGAAGTCCGTATCTGTTGAGGAGCTGATTGCAGCAACAACGAACAACTTCTTCACCTTGTTCAGCAAGGTGAAGCGCGCTTAATGCAATGCTAACACGCAAGCTATTAATGCTAAGTTGCTGTAGTGCAGATTGTGGATAGCTCGGAGACTTAGTGTGGCTAGCTATTGAAATATAACGCTAAGTAGTTGTGCATATCCTCATCCTCTACCATAGGATTATTTTCCATAATACATATTATACAACTTTAGTATGAAGTGAAATACGCATTCCCAAATGCTTAGCTAAGCCCCCTCAGGCTAATGAGAAGCGCGAATCGAGGCCGCGCCAGCAAGGCACATGACCGGCAACATGAAGCAGGTAAAACCAATCAGCATTATTAGATTAGATGACGCATTACCGGACGCGTCCATCCGGCAATATTCGGATCCGAAGATGAGAATTGGTATGCAAAGCGGCAGAATAATGAGGCTGAGTAACGCCCCTGCTTTCTCCAGACCAACCAGGAGCGAAGCGCTCAATGTGGCCAGCACCGTGAGGCCTAAGGCTCCAGCCGTAAGGCCAATGGCACAGCGAGATAGTTGCTGAATTGAGAGATCCATCATGAAGCCCACAATGGGTAGGCACGCCAAGACGGGAAGAATCAAAAACACAAAAAAGGCCAACCACTTACCCGCAATCACCCATTCAAGCTTTAGTGGTAAGAGCTGATAATAAGATAGCAGCCCCGCTTCCTCATCGCGCCGGAATAATTGTTGCGCCCCGATTGCAGCACCACTCGCCAGCGCCACCCACAGCGATGGGATTGCAAGCGCCGAGGAAGCTGCAATTTCAGACGTCACTGCAAAGGGAACTAGAAGTATAATTGAGAAATAATAACTATATAAATAAATAGTTTCTTTGAAATTCTTAATGTAATACTTTAGTTCATGTTGAAATAAAATCCACATTAGGCAGCCACCTCATCCTTCACTATCACTTCATCCAGATTGAGGGTGCTGACATTGGGGCCTTGCATGGGCAAGTGTGAGGCAATGATGACGATACCACCCTGCTCGGCACGTGATTGGATAAGGGATTGTAGTAGTGCCATCCCCGCCATATCGAGGTTGGCGGTGGGCTCATCCAGTAGCCATACCGTGGCGGGCATGGAGATGAGCCGTGTCAGGGCCACGCGCTGCTGCCAACCAGCAGACAGATCGGCAACCCTCGTATGCACCGCATCCTCAAGGTCGAAATAACGCAGCGCGGCCAAAGTTAATTCAGGAAAACCAGAAGCTTTCGCCCAAAAGGCGACGTTATCTATCACGCTCATGCTAGGTGTGAGGCCACGCTTGTGGCCGAGATAGAGGGGCGCCTCCTCAGTATTGCGAACAACACTCCCCTGTTGTATGGGCAGCAACCCCGCCAGCATTTTGAGCAAGGTTGATTTACCAGAGCCATTAGAGCCATGCACCACCAGGACATTACCAGCCTCGATGGTGTGTGTAATTGGTCGGCTGAGGGCAACTCCCTCACGCGTGATAAGCAGTTTGTTAAGTGTAATACTGTTACTTTTCATGCTTGCCCGTGAATAATATAGACTTGAAACACGCCGCAAACTAAATTTGCATTGCGCACACACGCATTGGCTGAATAAACGAATTAGGCAAACGTCACAACCTGAACATTCACGGAGATACCCATGGGACTCAATACCCTTCAAAGCAAAACGTCACTTAACGCTGCGGGCAAAAGCTATACTGCCTATTCGATTCCTGCCGCTGCTAAATCGCTTGGGGTTGATCTCTCGCGCCTGCCATTCTCGCTCAAGGTGCTGGTTGAGAACCTGCTGCGTAACGAGGATGGCCAAACCGTAAAAAAGGACGATATTGCGGCGTTTGGTACCTGGCTGAAAAACAAAAAAGAACCGCGTGATATTGCCTACCGCCCTGCCCGCGTGCTGATGCAGGATTTTACCGGCGTGCCTGCCGTGGTGGATTTGGCTGCAATGCGTGATGCGGTGGCCAAAATGGGCGGCAATGCCGAGCGCATCAACCCCCTTACCCCGGTAGATCTTGTCATCGACCACTCGGTGATGGTGGACCATGCGGGCACGGCGAATGCTTTCAAGCAAAACGTGGCGCTAGAGATGGAACGCAACATGGAGCGTTATGAGTTCCTGCGCTGGGGCCAAAAGGCGTTCAATAACTTCCGCGTGGTGCCCCCGGGTACCGGCATTTGCCACCAGGTGAACCTTGAATACCTCGCTAAAGTGGTGTGGACCAAACAAGAAGGTAACGAGACCGTGGCCTACCCGGATACCTGCGTGGGCACCGATTCGCATACCACCATGATCAATGGCTTGGGCGTGCTTGGTTGGGGTGTGGGCGGCATTGAGGCGGAAGCCGCCATGCTGGGCCAGCCTGTTTCGATGCTGATTCCGGAAGTCGTGGGCTTCAAGCTCACGGGTAAACTGCGCGAGGGCATGACGGCGACCGATTTGGTGCTGACCGTAACCAACATGCTGCGCGCCAAAGGTGTGGTTGGTAAGTTCGTTGAGTTTTATGGCGAAGGCCTGAACCACTTGCCACTCGCTGATCGCGCGACGATTGCTAACATGGCGCCGGAATATGGCGCGACGTGTGGTATCTTCCCGATCGATGCCGAGACCATCAACTTCCTGCATGTTTCGGGCCGCGATGAGGCAACGATTGCGCTTGTGGAAGCTTACGCCAAACTGCAAGGCATGTGGCGCGATGAGAATTATGCAGACCCTATCTTCACCGATACGCTGGAACTCGATATGAGCAAGGTCGAGCCATCGCTTGCTGGGCCA
>CAZOFC010000054.1:0-11314 GCA_964578965.1 uncultured Azospirillum sp. | reverse complement strand
CCTGGACCTGCGCCGGCACCGGCGGTGGCACCAGTGATACCTCATGCACCAAGGCCAACCCAAGCTGCGGCTGTACCGCAGGCTGGGGGCCGGAGACAGTGCTCGATGCGGATAGTGTGTTCGTCGATTGCGGCAGCTTGAGTGCCGCGCAATGTAATGCGGCCTCGCAAAATGCCTGCTCGGCGCTGTTTCGAAATCATATCAACAACTCTGGTGGCTGCGCCTCGGGTGCAGGCGGTAGCCAAGGTGGGAACGCACCGAGCACTTCAGGCAATATCAATGAATGTGTGACCTATGTGAATGGCTCAAACGCCAATAACTGTCAGCTCATGGGCCGCCGCTGCGGTGCGGGTGGGCCACCGCCTTGCATCGTTGATGGCCAGTCCTCCGGCGGCAATCCCGCCAGCTGCTGTAACGGCGACTCCGATGGGAATGGTATTTGTGGCACGCAGACATCAAAACAATGGTGCTACAAGGGTCGCCCGGCATTGAATGCATTCAATACGACGACACCTCCGGGCCCACCGAATTGTCCGCCAACAGCTTCACCGGGAGATCCCTGTACTGAGCCAACTGGATGGTTCTGCCACGTCCGTGGCCACCCCGCATTTAACGTCGAGCTCGAGTGTAACACATCATGCGCAGCACCAGCCTGCACCGCCGATGGCCAACCCTCCGGCGGTAACCCAGCGAGCTGCTGTAACGGCGACGCTGATGGAAACGGTATTTGTGGCACAACGAGCGGATGTCCAAAAACCTACACCCAGAACCAAGCATGCTCTGGAACCACCCTTGGAAGCACCACACTCATCGTAGGTTCTACCAATACAGCAAATGCCGATGCTTTCTGTAGCTCGCGCGGAGCAAGTTGTTGCGAATACTTTGTTAGCGCTAACGGAGGCCCAGGTAAAGGCAATGGGACTGGACCAGCATCATGGGATGTACGCGCAACCAATGGCACTACATTGAATGCGGCGGGTGCGCGTTATCATGCGCGTTGTTTCTAGCGATATCGTTATACCGTAGAGGGACACAATAAATTATTGTATCCCCGGTGATTAAGGTAACTCGCAACTGAAGTACCTAACTTTTTTGTCACCCGCCCCTTGCATTGGCGGCGTGATGCCTTATCTAGCGTCCATGGATGTGGCGAATGCGCGCACGATTAGCGCCGCTGGGCCACAAACAATCAACAAAAAAACAATTTAAATACAAAGGAATAGTTATCATGGCAAAGGTTATCGGCATCGATTTAGGCACCACCAACTCCTGCGTCGCTATCATGGAAGGCGGCAGCGCCAAAGTGCTTGAAAACAGCGAAGGCGCACGCACCACCCCCTCCATCGTTGCCTTCACCAGCGACGGTGAGCGCCTTGTCGGCCAAACCGCGAAACGTCAGGCCGTGACCAACCCTGAGAACACCATTTTTGCCGTAAAACGCCTCATCGGCCGCAGCTACGACGACCCGATCACGCAGAAAGATGCGAAGATCGTGCCTTACAAAATTGCCCGCGCCGATAACGGCGATGCCTGGGTCGAGGCGCGTGGCGACAAATTCAGCCCAAGCCAAATCTCGGCGTTCACACTCGGTAAAATGAAAGAAACTGCTGAGAACTATCTTGGCGAAAAAGTGACGGATGCGGTCATCACCGTCCCCGCTTACTTCAACGACGCCCAACGCCAAGCGACGAAAGACGCGGGCAAAATCGCGGGCCTCAACGTGCTGCGCAT
Organism: uncultured Azospirillum sp.; assembly: GCA_964578965.1. Taxonomy (GTDB): domain Bacteria; phylum Pseudomonadota; class Alphaproteobacteria; order Rickettsiales; family UBA3002; genus QFOX01. The sequence goes on along the minus strand of CAZOFC010000054.1, from coordinate 9,583 downwards.
CATCAACGAGCCAACGGCGGCAGCCCTAGCCTATGGCTTTGAGAAAAAAGACGGCCAGACCATCGCCGTGTACGATTTGGGCGGCGGTACGTTCGACGTCTCGGTGCTTGAAATCGGTGATGGCGTGTTCGAAGTGAAATCGACGAATGGCGATACCTTCCTCGGTGGGGAAGATTTCGACATGCGCATTCTCGATTTCTTGGCCGATGAGTTCAAAAAATCGGACGGGATTGATTTGCGCAAGGATAAACTCGCCCTGCAACGCCTGAAAGAAGCCGCCGAAAAAGCGAAGATCGAGCTTTCGAGCACCGCACAAACGGAAGTGAACCTGCCATTCATCACCGCCGACCAGAACGGGCCAAAACACCTGAACGTGAAGCTCACCCGCGCGAAGCTTGAGTCGCTCGTCGATGACCTCATCCAGCGCACCATCGAGCCGTGCAAAAAAGCACTGAAGGATGCGGGTGTCGATGCAAGCAACATCGATGAAGTCGTGCTCGTGGGCGGCATGAGCCGCATGCCAAAAGTCATCGAGGCGGTGAAAGCCTTCTTCGGCAAAGACCCACACCGTGGCGTGAACCCGGATGAAGTGGTCGCCATCGGTGCGGCCATTCAAGGTGGCGTACTCAAAGGCGAAGTGAAAGATGTCTTGCTGCTCGATGTGACCCCGCTGTCGCTCGGTATCGAAACGCTCGGTGGCGTGTTCACCCGGTTGATCGACCGCAACACCACGATTCCAACCAAAAAATCGCAAACCTTCTCGACCGCCGATGACAACCAAACGGCGGTCACCATCCGTGTCTTCCAAGGCGAGCGCGAAATCGCGGCGGATAACAAAGCACTTGGCCAGTTCGACCTGGTCGGCATTGCACCCGCCCCTCGTGGCATGCCACAAATCGAGGTCACCTTCGATATTGATGCGAATGGCATCGTGAATGTGAGCGCGAAGGATAAGGCGACCGGCAAAGAGCAGCAAATCCGCATTCAAGCCTCAGGCGGCTTGAGCGACGCCGACATCGAGAAAATGGTGAAGGACGCCGAAGCGAATGCGAGTGCCGATAAAGAACGCCGCGCCTTGATCGAAGCGAAAAACAAGGCAGAGAGCATGGCCCATGAAGCCGAGAAGAACCTGCGCGAGCACGGTGATAAAATCTCGGCCTCGGAAAAATCGCAGATCGAAAGCGACGTGAAAGCCGTGCGCGAGTCCCTGGAATCGGGCAATAAATCCGACATCGAGGCCAAGGCACAAACTTTGAGCGAGTCGATGATGAAGCTCGGTGAGGCGATTTACAAAGCGCAGCAATCGAGCGGCGAAGCCGCCGCCAGCGCCCAAGCGCAGGCCGATGCGGGTGGTGCTTCACATGCCAGCGCCGATGGCGATGTCGTCGATGCGCAGTTCGAAGACATCTCGGACGACAAGAAAGATAACTAGGTTACTGGTTTCAGGTTTTAGCTTTGACTCTTCACGCGTCGCCGTCTAGCTGAAACCTGAAACCTATCACCTGTAAGCTGACATGGCCGACGATTTTTACACAACATTGGGCGTAAGCAAAAGCGCTTCCGAGGACGACCTTAAAAAGGCGTACCGCAAGCTTGCCATGCAATACCACCCAGATAAAAACCACGGCAACGCCGAGGCGGAGAAGAAATTCAAGGCCATCAACGAAGCCTATGATGTGCTCAAAGACCCGCAAAAACGCGCGGCCTATGACCGCTTCGGCCATGATGCCTTCAATGGCGGCATGGGTGGCGGCGCTGGCGGTGGCGGCGGCTTCTCGGGCTTTTCGGCGGGCGGCAGTTTCTCCGATATTTTCGAGGATTTATTCTCCGAGTTCACGGGCCGTCGCGGTGGCGGCGGGCAGGCGCAAAGCTCGGCCGCACGCGGTTCAGATTTACGCTACAACCTCGATATCGAACTTGAGGACGCCTTCAAAGGCCGCCAGCAAACCATCAAGGTCACCACCTCCGCGTCGTGCGAAAGTTGCGACGGCTCGGGCGCACAAAAAGGCTCAGCACCCGAAACCTGCCATAGCTGCAATGGCCGTGGCACGGTGCGCGCGCAGCAAGGCTTCTTCACCGTCGAGCGCAGCTGTGGCACCTGCCAAGGCACCGGAAAGATCATCAAGAACCCCTGCAAAACCTGTGCAGGCAGTGGCCGCACGCGCCGCGAAAAATCCCTCAGCGTCAGCATTCCAGCAGGCGTCGAGGAAGGCACGCGCATCCGCTTGGCGGGTGAGGGCGAAGCGGGCTTCCGCAGTGGCCCGGCGGGGGATCTCTATATTTTCCTGTCCATCAAGCCGCACCGCATCTTCAAGCGCGACGGCGCAAACATCTATTGCGGCGTGCCCATTCCCTTCAGCACGGCCACCCTGGGTGGGCATATCGAAGTGCCGACAATCGATGGCGGGCGCGTAAAAGTGACCGTGCCTGAAGGCACGCAAACCGGTCACCAGTTCCGCCTCAAGGGCAAAGGTATGAGCGTACTGCGCAGCCAAGCCCGCGGCGACATGTATATCGAAGTTGCGGTCGAAACGCCGGTGAACTTGAGCAAAAAACAGCGCGAGCTACTCAAGGAGTTTGACTCCGCCAGCGGTGGCAAAACGACGAGCCCCGAGAGCGAAAGCTTCTTCACCAAGGTGAAAGAATTCTGGGCCGATCTGAAGCAGGATTAGCGCGGTTTCCCGGCCTCACGCGCCTGACGCCAGGATACCATACTCGTCACGGTCGTACCCGGATTCTCCGGCTTTTGTTTGGCTTCTAAGATCGCCTCATCCAGTTTGCGGTAATGTTCCGCAGCAACATCAATCTGGATGAGTGCTGGCCCGGTGCTGCTATCAACATGTAGCTGCTTAGGCACATTACGCAGCAATGGCTCCAGCATTTCCTCGATGAATGCTTTTAGCTGGATATCGCTATTAAGCAGATGCGGATTTGCATCCACTAACTGTTCGATGAATTGTTCAGGCAACGAAATTTCGCAGCGCCTTTTTTGAAAAATATGCGGCAAGTTATTGCCCAAATCATGCCATGCATGCCTGTCATGCACTGCAAGTCGGAGATTTTCGCGTAACACCGCGATAGAATTGTTTGTCTCTGGCAGATTGGGTTTGATGGAGATGGAGGGAATATCGCCAAGCAAATGTGCAACACTGGTGATTCCCAAGCCTTGCTCCCGCAGCGAGTCCATGTCTTTAGCATCCATGCAAAACGCCATACTATTGGGCGAGTAATCTCCATCCGCAACATCAACGCCAAAGCTATCGCGCAGCAAGCGGCAGCAATTCGTGTAATCATCGCGCGTGAAATGCATGCCGGGCAGTGCGTGCACGCGGCGAAAATAGCTTTTACCAAACATATCCTGCGTCCAACCGGATTGCCCTTGCCCAAATAGCAACTCGGCATAATGCGGCAGCGTCAGAATCTGAAGCTGCTCGACACCCTGTTTTTTGTCACTCATCCTGCCCGCCTGTTCATTTCTTTTTTGCTGCCAAAGCTTCCTAGCGTTGCGCTTGGCGTGATTTAGGGCTAACTATACCCCATAAAATCAAGGAGCTTTATGACAGTTCTATTAAAAGTGGCGATTGCCGGGGCCACCGGGCGCATGGGGCTCGCCCTGCTCAAAACCCTTGCGGCACACCCCACACTTGAACTCACCGCCGCAGGCATCCGCGCGGGCACCGAATCCCTCGCCCGCCAGCAATTTGAAAGTGTGGGCCTCGCTTTCGCCAGCGAATTGATGACCGACCAGCCCGTAAAACTCTTCACCAGTGCCGACGCGGTGATCGATTTCACCAGCCCCGATAATACCGTGGGCCTTGCAGGCCTTGCCGCACTCCATAAAAAAATCCTGATTTCGGGCACGACGGGCATGAACTCTGCGCAAAAAGAGGCCCTCATCCGCGCCGGGGAATCCACCCGCGTGGTGTGGTCCGCCAATATGTCGGTCGGCGTGAATTTGCTCATGGCACTTGTTGAGCACGCCGCGGCTAAACTGCCCGAGGCCGATATTGAAATCCTTGAAATGCACCACCGCCATAAGGTCGATGCGCCCTCAGGCACCGCGCTTGCACTGGGTGAAGCCGCCGCCCATGGCCGCGGCGTGAACTTGCATGAAGTCAGCGTGCGCACGCGGGATGGCCATACCGGGGCACGGCGCGACGGCACGATTGGCTTTGCCACCCTGCGCGGCGGTGATGTGATCGGGGATCATACCGTCATGCTTGCCGCAAGCGGCGAGCGACTGGAGCTGGCGCACAAAGCATCTAGCCGCGATATTTATGCGAAAGGCGCGCTGGTTGCTGCCGAATGGGTGAGCGCCAAACCGAATGGCTTTTACACCATGCGCGATGTGGTGAAACTGTAGGTTAGCACTTCGCTGCGATTAGAATTGCTAATGGCACTCACGAACATTTTATTTGTCTGAAAAGGCTAAACCTGCTAGCTTTTTTGTATGAACATGGACGATGACAGGCCTGCTTTATCCTCAACAAAAAAGGCCTTCAGCCTTGTTGAGCTGAGCATTGTATTGGTGATTCTTGGTCTGCTTGTGGGCGGGGTGCTTTCAGGCCAATCGCTCATCCGCGCTGCTGAGCTGCGCGCCGCAACGAATGAGTATTCGCGCTATGTGACCGCTGTACAATCCTTCCGCGATAAGTATTTTGCCTTACCCGGCGATATGAACAACGCCACCCGCTTTTGGGGTAACCTCGGTGGAACCAACTGCGTCAACAGTGCGGGCACCGCAGCAGTAGCCACCGGCACCTGTGACGGGAATGGTAACGGTATCATTGTAAATTCCGCAGCTGCCGCCAGCCAAACAGCCGAAGGATACCAGTTCTGGCGCCAGCTTGCCTTTGCTGGATTTATTGAAGGCACGTATACGGGGATCGTCGGTGCCGGCGGCATTGAAGATGCGTTGCTAGGCATTAATGTGCCGCGCTCGAAACTTAATAATGCTGGCTGGTCTGTGTGGAACAGCACGATTGGCGCATTTGGCGATACACAGACTTACTTCGCGGATTATGGTAATATGCTTGAGCTTGGTACAAAAGTCGCAGGATCGCGAACGTTTGGGTCACTTTTTAAGCCTGAAGAGTTATGGAATATCGATACAAAAACAGATGATGGCAGGCCGGGTACCGGTAGGCTAATTGCACGTGAAAATGCAAATTTCTCGGGTGCGGCCGCCTCAAAATGCACGACGTCCACAGCGAATAACGATTACGCGGGGGCTTACAATCTAAGTAATTCAGGCGTTATTTGCGCAGCATATTTCGCCAATGCATTTTAAAAAAAGCCCCAAAAGCCATTAGCTGGGGTTCGGTTAAGCTACAGGCTAGCGACTACGGACGGGCTTCAGATTGACTGCGGCACTTTCCGCAAGAAGAATCAGCTCATTTGCCTCTTCACGGCTCAGCCCCTGAGGAGCAGTCCGAATGCCTGCTTGCGCCAACACTCGGCCAAACGCTGACGGAACATCCACATCCGACTCAAAACCTGGCTTTGCAACGATGATGACACCATCACCCTTTTGGGTTGCATTGATTACCAAATCATCAAAACGACCGTCGCGGTTTGTATCCACCTCGATTTTCACATCCGTTGCATTTTCTAATGTCAATCGAACGTCGGCGCGATCACCCCGGCCAATGATAGGTTTTGGGTCAGCCATATCATCCCCCTACAGCTTTTTCAAAATCTGCGCCACGAAGGCGGATTCAATATCTTTGTATCGCGATTGTTTCACACCCTCGAGGGCAACAAACTCGCTCGCCCCCTCGCGGAAGAATTTGGGAATGAAGCCAAGCTCATCAAACCGCGTCGCGATGCGGGCTTTCATGTGCACATCATGGGTATGAATGGGCTTGATGAAGGTCGCTTTGCCACCAATTTCATGCTTCTCCCACTCGCCGCGCGCACCGAACACTTGCGCATCTACCAGCGAGTTCATGGGGTTTTCGCCGCCATAGTTCATGTTTGCCTCCGTTTTCTAGGTCTATTGCCTGACCATACAACAGGAGGGGTTAAGGAAGCGTTAAGGGGGGCCGGGTTTCAGGTGCCGGGTTTCAGGTGCCTGGTTTCAAAAGCTACCATTTTATAGGCGTGGCTCATTGTTCATTTTCTTTGCTGTCACCTGTCACCTGAAACCCGGCACCTGTAACCTCCTAATCATCCCATAGCTTGGGCTGGGGCACGGCATAGGTCGGCGGTGCGCTCGCGGCTTTTGGGCGTGGCACATCCACCATATTATGCATCACCGCCATTTCCGAGCGCAGTTCGGCGCTGGGCTCACCCTTACCGGCAGCGAGCACCGTGCCATATTCGGCGGGCATGAAATCCTCGGTTTTGCGCATTTTGTCGCGCAGTAGCTGCAACGAGCGCAGGGTTAACTGCAAATAGGTAAAGATCTGGTCGCCATAGACATTCTTGCCTTGAAGCAGGATGACCACTTTTTCATTCAACAGCTGCTCATCCAACTCCACCGGGGTGGAGTTTTTCGAAAAAGCGCTGGTTTTCCAAGTGGTGTTCATGGCCATCCATTATGCCGGTTTGGCCGCAAAATATATAGTGAGAACAGGAATAAGGGAAGATTTTTCGCCAGTTTATGGGCCAGCGTGGCGTTTTTAGCGAACTTTAACTTCCTCTGCATCGTTACCTTTCGCAACAACAGATGCTGGCGCCTTGAACTCATTGCCAACACTCGCGAAGTTAAGCGATGCGCTGGCTAGAGATGCGGCGAAGATTGCAGCTGCATCTTTTGCCGAATTTTCTTGTAAAGCACCCGCGCGGATTTGGCTAAGACCCATATCCTCTGCAAGGCCAAAAAGGATTCTTTGAGCGGCCTCGACAGCGCGCGGATTGTTACCGCTAACAGAAGCAGTAGCAAGATGTTGAGCGTTGAAACGATACCCACCTTGATCTTCGACTACATGTTCTTCTGCTAATACCGTCATCGTCTGTGCTCCTAGTGCCTTGGTGCGCTTTTACGCTTATTGCCAGAATACCCAAACATCACTAATAAAAGGTTAACAAATTAACGTTTTATGTGACAGTTTGATGACAATTAGGTTAATGCGTAGAAAACAACACCTTGCCACTTCACTTTACGTAGTTCGCGGACACGGAGCAATAAAAACCCCCCATTTTTGGCAAATCTTCACAGAACTGTCACAATTGGTCGATCTGGGCTTTTCGGTCAATGCTGGGCGCATGTTAGCTCTTTTGGCGCGACGATTGCGCACCCAGTGCGGCCATGCTACGATATCAGCGAATAATTCCTGTGAGGTAGCATGCGCCCTATCGCTCTGTTTTTACTGACATTTAGCCTTGCAAGCCCAGCAATGGCACAATTGCAGCCCTTGAACCCACCCATGAACCAGCCCGCTGCTGCAAGCCCTGCTGGTCAGCCCGGCGCCCGCAAACAGACCTCCGATGGCAAAATACAAATCGGTTACGATAAGCGCGCGGATTACCGCCTCATCAAGCAACCCACCGGCGACCCCGCTGGCCCCGCGCAAGCAGCGAGTGCGCCCGCTGCACCTGGCACACGTGGAAATTCAGGTGAAAGCCTTGATGGCGATATTTTCAATCCCTCGACCGCGCCACAGCCTGCGGCCAAGAGCCCTGCGGAGGCAACAGCCCAAGCTAACGCTGCTGCGCCCGCCACACCCCCTAAACCCCGCAGCGATAGCGCATTGCGCAGCGACTCGAGCCCTGCGCGTGAGGCCGCCGCCAAAGCACAGGCCGAGGCCGCCGCCAAAGCCGCGGAACAGAAAAAACAAGCCGATGCACTCGCCGCCGCCATCGCCGCTGCGCAAAAAGCCGGGGCACTTCCCTTGAAGCCGCAATAGCCAATACCGTAATTAAAGTTCGGTGCCGCCCACCGTCATACCGGAAATAAGTAGGCTTGGCTGGCCCACACCAACGGGCACCGATTGGCCCGCCTTGCCACAAGTGCCAATGCCGGGGTCGAGCGCCATATCGTTACCGATGGCGGTAATCTTGCCCATGATATCGGGCCCCGAGCCAATGAGCGTTGCGCCCTTGATGGGGAAGGTAATCTTACCATCCTCAATCATGTAGGCCTCGGTGGCGTTGAACACGAACTTGCCGCTCGTAATATCCACCTGCCCACCGCCGAGATACGCCGCATAAACGCCGCGCTTCACGCTGGAAATCATCTCATCCTTGGTGGCGTTGCCGCCGAGCATGAAGGTGTTGGTCATGCGCGGCAGCGGGGCGTGGGCGTAACTTTCACGCCGGCCGTTGCCGGTGGCCGTAACGCCGGTCAGCCGCGCGTTCATGCGGTCCTGGATGTAGCCTTTAAGGATGCCGTCCTCGATGAGGATATTGCGCGCCGTCGGCGTGCCCTCGTCATCGATCGTCAGCGAGCCACGGCGATGTTCGAACGTCCCGTCATCGACCACTGTCACGCCACGCGCAGCCACTTGTTCGCCAATCCGGCCACTGAAGGTGCTGCTGCCCTTGCGGTTAAAATCCCCTTCAAGCCCATGGCCCACGGCCTCATGCAGCAACACGCCGCACCAGCCGCCGCCAAGCACCACTGGCAGTTCCCCCGCCGGGGCAGGTTTTGCCGAAAGGTTCACGAGTGCCTGACGCAGCGCCTCGTCGGCCACGGGTTTCCAGCCATCCTCGCTGAGCAAAGTTTCATACAGCATGCGCCCACCGGCACCGCTTGAGCCGGATTCCATCGCCGTACCATCGCCCACCACCACCTGAATGGAGAGGCGCACGAGGGGCCGCACATCACTGGCCATGCGCCCATCGGCACGCAAAATGCTGATACGCTGCCAGTTCGCGGCCAAGCTTGCCGTCACTTGTTTCACCCGCGGGTCGCGCCCGCGCACATAGCTATCAATCGCTTGCAGCACGGCCAGCTTGCCCTCAAACGCTATCGTGCCAAGCGGGTTATCGGCCGTGTAAAGCTGGTGGTTTGCCCCAAACGCAGGTTCCAACGTTGCGTTCACATTGGCTTGGCCCGAATCCACGGCGCGCACCGTTGCGGCGGCGCGTTTCAAGGCCGCATCGCTCAGCTCCGCGCTATGGGCATAGGCCGTTGTTTCGCCCTTCACGGCGCGCAGGCCAAAGCCTTGGGATGTATCGCCACTCGCCTGTTTCAGCCGCCCATCATCGAACATATACGATTCGCTCGCGCGGTGCTCAAGATAAAGCTCGCCGTCATCAGCCCCCTCTAATGCGCCCTCAAGGGTGCGAATAGCATGGGTGCGGTCAAGCGCGCCGGACGAGAAAAAGGGGTCGTGGGTAATGGTCATAGCCTTAGATGCTAACCCTTCCCTCCCAGCCGGTCAAATGAAGTATGTGTGATGTGGCCTACTGTTACCCGATTTGCGCACTACGTTGCGGCTAAGCGCAGTGGGCGCTCAGGTTAACTCAAATCAACTTGCGTTCCGTCATATCATCCGCTAGGCGAGAGCCATTCACCACTGTTTAGCGATGATGTGATATGACCCAGACGTTTCTCTCGAACCTTCGCCTTTTCACGCTTGCCGCACTTGCCAGCGCCATGCTGCTCCTGCCCCTGGCTTCGCATGCAAACGAACCT
>CAZOFC010000053.1:0-11370 GCA_964578965.1 uncultured Azospirillum sp. | reverse complement strand
CGAACCATTCGACATGGCTGTCGCCCTCAAAGGCGAGGATATGGGTGGCCACGCGGTCAAGGAACCAGCGGTCGTGGGAGATGACCACGGCACAGCCGGGGAATTCGAGCAAGGCTTCCTCGAGCGCGCGCAGGGTTTCGACGTCAAGGTCGTTCGTTGGCTCATCGAGCAGTAGCACGTTGGCACCCGTTTTGAGCATTTTGGCCAAGTGCACGCGGTTGCGCTCACCGCCCGATAACATGCCGATGGTTTTTTGCTGATCCGAGCCCTTGAAGTTGAAGCTTGAGCAATAGGCGCGGCTCTTCATGGTGATTTTGCCAAGCTCGATGACATCGGTGCCGCCGGAGATTTCTTCCCAGACGGATTTCTTATCATCGAGCGAATCACGCGATTGATCGACATAGCCAAGCTTCACCGTATCGCCGACCTTGAAGGTTCCCGCATCGGGTTTCTCAGCGCCGGTGATCATGCGAAACAGGGTGGTTTTACCCGCACCGTTGGGCCCGATGATGCCGACAATGCCGCCCGGTGGCAGGCTGAAGCTGAGATTATCAATCAGCAGTTTGTCGCCAAAGGCTTTTTTCAAGCCCTCCACCTCGATCACCTGATTGCCCAAGCGGGGTGGGGCGGGGATGACGATCTGTGCCGTGGCGCTGCGCTTTTCCTGCTGCTGGCTGACCATTTCTTCATAGGCCTTGAGGCGTGCTTTGGATTTCGCTTGGCGCGCTTTGGGCGACGAACGCACCCATTCCAGTTCTTCCTTCATGGCCTTGGCGCGGGCGGATTCTTCGTTCGATTCTTGTTTCAGCATTTTGGCTTTCTGCTCGAGCCAGCTACTGTAATTGCCCTCGAACGGCTTGCCCTCGCCGCGGTCAAGTTCGAGTGTCCATGCCGTGATGTTATCGAGGAAGTAGCGATCGTGGGTCACCATCACCACCGTGCCCGGATAGTTGCGCAGGTAGTTCTCAAGCCATGCCACGGATTCCGCATCCAAATGGTTGGTGGGCTCATCGAGCAACAACATATCAGGCTTGCTCAGCAGCAGGCGGGCGAGGGCCACGCGGCGCTTTTCACCGCCCGAGAGTTTTTCAACGGGCGATGCCCCATCCGGGCAGCGCAGCGCATCCATCGCCACTTCGGCCTCGCGCTCGAGGTCCCATGCCCCGGCATGGTCGATGGCATCCTGTAATTTCGCGGCTTCATCGGCGACGTCGTCGGAGTAATCGGCCATGATTTCGTTATAGCGATCAACGAGCGCTTGTTTTTCTTTCAGTCCATCCATCACGTTTTCGAGCACGGTTTTGCTCGTATCGAGCTTGGGTTCTTGCTCCAAGAACCCGACCTTGATGCCCTCGGCCGCCCAGGCTTCGCCGTTAAATTCGGTGTCCTGCCCCGCCATGATGCGCAGCAGCGTCGATTTACCCGAGCCGTTATGGCCGACAATGCCGATTTTGGCGCCGGGGAAGAAGGACAACCAGATGTCGTTCAATACTTTTTTACCGCCGGGATAGGCTTTGCTTAAGCCCTTCATGACATAGACATACTGGACGGACATAGGGTTTCTCCTCGCGTGGTTTAGTGCGGCCGATTGCGGTGTCACGGCAGTGCTCGGCTGCTCATGTAGCGCTGCTACACTGCGCGCCTGCGCGCTGGCGCTCCTAGCACTCGTCTCACACAAACCACGCTTTTATTGGGTAATGGTAAAAAGCGCAAGCATGCTGACTTTTTCAGTCAGCACCCTTACCATTTTGGCTGTAGTGACTTTCTTAGCCACCTGTCATCATTCCGTCATGGTTTCGTGCTATTGTGAACCTATCAAAAATCAATAGCCCGTTAAGGGCGCACGATCACAGGATAGGCAACCATGTTTGTAATTGATTGGCTGAAAAACGCCGCTAGCTGGATTTGGGATAAACTGACGACCGACGACGAGGAGCGCGTGGAGAACGCGTATCGTCGGGTGGAATCGGCGCTTGCGGATTCGCCTGCCATGCGCAGTTGGCTTGAGCGCTCGGGCTGGAAGGCCGCGGGCGGGGATGTGGTGGCCGCGATGCGCAACCCGATGACGCGCGATGCTGCGACCTATGGCGCGCTCAATGTGTTCTATGAAACGCGCGATGACCCGGCACAGATGATGCAGAAATTCACCGAGCGCGGATTGAATAACGGCACCACCACGCGCGCCTATCTCATCAATCACGGCGATACCAGCATTGGCAAAAGTGACAGCAACCACCAAGGCGTGCTGCTGGTGGATGAGACGGCGGCACCACCGCGTATCAGCCTGGTCATTCGCGGCATGAACCCAACGCGCGACTGGTTTTCGCCCATCAGTGGGATCTGGAATGCACTGCTTGGCCGTAGCTCGACGGAGTGTCAGGCGCAAGCCGATCAGTTCTGGCAAGGGGCGCAAGGTGATATCACCCGCATTGTGAATGAGGTGGCGGCGCGCCACCCAGGCACGGCGCCGGAAATTACCATCGCCGGGCATTCCTACGGCTCGGATGCGGCGGCACGGTTGATCCCAAAATTCGCGGAGAGCTTCCCGCAGTATCAGGGGCAGTTGAATCTCATCGGCTATGGCGCAACGCGCAGCTTTACGGGCGCCGAACGCGACCAGATCATGGCGATTCTGGGCAATGACGATACCCGCGCGCGGCAATACATGACACGTGATGATTGGATCAACACGGGGCTGGGCCAGATTGTCGGGCGCGAGCGCGACATCCCGATCGATACGGGGCATAACGGCTATGCCCAAGCCTCCGAGGTGCAGGTGATGATGGATGCGGTGCGCGCACAGATGACGCGTGACCCGGCTACTGCCGAAGCCCGCGCCCGCGAACTGGTCGAGCAATATCGCAATAACCCGGATGCGACGCTGGCGAGCCTTGCCGCGTATGCTTCTGCCCCGCCTGCTGGGGCAATCCCCCAAGCCAGTGGCACTACCCGCGCCGTTGTTTAAAAAAACTCGGATAGAAGGTGCACGCATTTAACCCTAGGGCGGGATATGTTCAGCGTTGGATTTCGCTTTTTCCACTGCCTTCGTTGCCCGAAGACTTGCGTGTGGTCAGGCCGCTTACACCCCTGAATTTTTTACTAAAGCGTGCCGCACGATCAGAGGATGGGGGAGGGGTTTCTGGGTCAACCGAGGGTTTGGCTTTTAGTTCGGCGTCTATTGTTTTTAGCTCGCGGCAAAGCGCTGCTCTGCCAATCGTATCATACCACGGCGCACGAGTGCGCTGTGGTTCTTTTCCTGAATCAATCATAAAGCCATTGACGAATTCACTCGAATCGCGTGTAGGTTTTAGGTTCAGGGGCTGGTTGAGATTGGCGGCAGCAAGGCAAGCAAGGTAGCGGTCTATATTGAATTCTTTCACGCCTGAGTCATGCTGGTAAGCCCATGCATCCACGGCTTCACGCAGCGCGCGCTCACCACTGATGACGAAGATTGGAGATTGTTGCGCTGCCGTGTTCAGGCTACCTTCAAGCAGCCGCATGATGGCTTGATTGCAAAAGGGAAATGTATTGGTATCACGATTGATCCGAGCAATGATTCTGGATGGATCTGTCGCTTTAATGCTGGTGCTATTTACCATTCCTTCAAGTGTATCCCCTACACGAATCGCCCGATGCAGGCTCGCGCAATAAGCATTTACTGCAGCGGGCCCTGTTTCGCTCTCAATACGGATATTGGGGATATGATTGCGCACGACTTCTTTAAGAAATCTTGAAACCAACTGCGTATCAGGTCTAGGTTGGCTATTGGGTAAATAGGGGCTTAAATCATCACCCGATGCAAGCATGCGGCCAGCGATAATGGAGGCCACCTCAGGAATTATAATCCGATAGCCATGGTTGGCTAAAAAGGTAAGCGTATCGAGATAGGTTGCGCCAGGCGGTGTGGTATCTGTAGCGTTTTCTGTGACTTTTACGGCCAGCTTTTTGAGCACATAGGCATCAACGATAATCGTGCCGCGCACGGGCGTGGTTGGGTTTGCATCTGTTTCGGTTGGGCGCATGCATCATCCTTGGTTAGAGCGACCACACTAGCATTGAAACGTTACAACTTGATGAAGAACTAGCGTTTTTTGGCAAAGAACTGGCTTAAAAGCCCGCCACATTCCGCCTCCATCACCCCGCCGATGATTTCCGGCCGGTGGTGGCAGGTGGGCTGCTGGAAGATGCGCGCGCCATGCTCCACCCCGCCGCCTTTTGTATCATAGGCCCCAAACACCAACTTGCCGATGCGCGCATGGGCGATGGCCCCGGCGCACATGGCGCAGGGCTCGAGCGTGACGTAGAGCGTGTAGTCCTCAAGCGATTTGCGGCCCAATTTGCGGCAGGCCATCTGGATGGCCAAAAGCTCCGCATGGGCGGTAGCGTCGCGCCTCGCCTCGACCTCGTTATGGAAGGTAGCGACGGCCACGCCATCTGGCCCCACGATGGCCGCAGCAATCGGCACCTCGCCCATCTCGGCGGCGACGTTGGCAATGGCGATGAGTTTTTGTATGTGGGACGACGACGTCATGTGGGCCATGTACTCCTACCTGTCACCCCGTGTTTATCACGGGGTCTGCTTTCTTAAGAGAAGATGGACCCCGCAACAGGTGCGGGGTGACAGCCTATTTTTGTGGCACCTATTAGCCCAGCGTTGCCATCAACTCATCCCATTCGCGTTTGGTGAGGCCTGAAGTCTCCTGCGTTACCTTCTCGCCAGCAATCATGCGCTTGACGACGGCGAGGCCCGTGCGCGACAGGCGGCTGCCATGCAGGCGGTGCTCTTGGAACGCATCGAACGCGAAGGGTACCCATTTCTCGACGACCTTGATCATCGCATCGGCATAGACGCGGATCTCGTATTGCGCGTGCGGGTCCGCGCGCAGCATGAGGAAATGCATGAGGTTATGCAGGTCAATTTTCCAATACCACTGGGTGTAGTAGTTCAGCGTGAGGTTCATGCGCGCCAGCTCGCGGGCGATGCCGGACTTGCTCTCATCAAGCACGGTGCCTTTTTCGTCGCAGTTCATCAGCTCTTCGTAATGGCCGTAAACCTGCTCGGAATCGCCTTTCAAAATCTCAAGCACGCGCTTGGATTCCTCGGCGCTTAACGTGTCGCCACCGCGGCCCTGATGGTTCTTTTTCGATTGCGGCGCGAGTTGTGACGCATCCGGGATGTAGAATTCCTTGTCCATGATGGAGTAGCGCGCCGAATACTCGTTTACGTTCGCAGTGCGGTGGCGAATCCATTGCCGCGCCACAAAAATCGGTAGCTTCACATGGAATTTGATTTCGCACATTTCAAACGGCGTGGAATGCCAGTGGCGCATGAGGTAGTTGATGAGGCCTTTATCCTGGCTCACTTGCTTGGTGCCCCGGCCATAGGATACGCGGGCGGCCTGCACGATCGCGGCGTCATCACCCATGTAATCAATCACGCGGATGAAGCCGTGATCGAGCACCGGGATGGTATCGTAGAGAATTGCCTCAAGGGCGGGCGAGGTCGCGCGTTTGGTGGTGAAGGTTTCATCCATGGGTTGGTTATCCATCGCGTCGTCCTTGATTGCGGTTACCGCCATAGTCGTGTTCCTTATATTGAAGGGGGCCTTGTCCCCGGAGTTTATCCCCGCGAAGGCGGGGACCCACCTTTAAAAATTACTGACCCCTGCCGCTACGCGGCTCGCCATGGAAGGCGACGCGTGGCTAAAAATAGCAGGTGTTGTGTGGATGTATGCTAGCGTAATGGCCGGGCCGCGCAAGCAGTGCGGCAGCCTTACCCACATGTGTGAGCAGGTGGGAAGTGGCTAGCCTTGGCGAGCTGCGCCCGCGCTGTTGCTGCTGACGCGGGCAAATGCGGCGGCATCGAAGCCGGTTTTGCTGGTGCCGAC
The DNA here is from genome assembly GCA_964578965.1 of uncultured Azospirillum sp. Taxonomy (GTDB): domain Bacteria; phylum Pseudomonadota; class Alphaproteobacteria; order Rickettsiales; family UBA3002; genus QFOX01. Next base: position 5,482 of record CAZOFC010000053.1, on the reverse strand, counting down.
ACGCCCCGTGGCCATTTGCAGCTGCTGCATGAGCAGTTGGTTCTGCGCCATCAGGGCAGCGACGGTTTCTTCGTTTGAAAGCCCAGGCTGAGGCGCATTGACGACGGCAGCGACTTGCGGTGCGGGTGTCGCGCGTGGGGCCGGTTGTGCCGGGCGCACATTCGCGTCGTAAGTTCTGGCAGCAATATCCTTTGAGCCATAGCCAAAAAATCCACCAATTGTATCTGCGGCACCAGCGACACCTGCGCCAATTGCAGCACCTGGAATGGCGCCAACACCGAAGAAGACAGAACCAATGATCGCACCAGCTGTAGCACCTGCAGCGACAGTGCCAGCGCTGGCAAAGGATTCGGTTGCGGCACGATTGTCTCCCGCGCGCAGTGCTTGAACACCGTTATATGAATCCATTGCAAAAAATGCAGGCGTGATGACGGGTGCGGCACGACCCATGAGACGTCCTGCACCGCGTGCGAAGGTGCCCAGGCGTGAAGCATTGGCTACGCCCATGACATCGGTCGCGAGGTCGGATGTTCTGAGTGCACCGGTGGCTAGTCTAGAATTGCCAAGTTGTGGGCCCTTACCCATCGCTTGTTCAAGATCTGTAATGCGCTGAGTTACCGCGTTCAGTCGGGTCTCTGCACGTGTTATATTTCGATTATCACTCCATTGCCCCAACCGCGATGTACGGGCATCTTTTCCGAGCAATTCATCGAGCTGCGCGTTCGCTGCTGTTTGTTGAATGCGCAAACGGTCAAGCTGGTTAACCTGACTGTGCGATTGAGTAAAACTATTCGTGCGGATGTTGCGCTCATCCATTGCTGAGAGTGTATCGGCCGTACCTTGAAGATAGCCTGCTGCTGCTCCGCGCGCTGTATTGGTGACAACTCCCGCTGCCCCTCGAACTGCATTTGCTCCGTGGCCAGGAATGGCGCGCAAGCCACCAGGTGTAACTTTATGTACGGCGCCAAGAGCGAGACCGCCACCTGCGGCGGCACCAAGGACCTGCTCGCCGCTATAGGTGCCGTTGGCGATATTGCGTGCAGGCTCACCACCGATATCAATAGCAGCATCAAGAATGCGGTCGCCGCGACCTTGCGGTGCCCCGTTATTCAATGTGGTGTCGGTTTCAATCGTCGGGATGCCATTTTCGGTGGTGACTTGTGCGAGCTGCCCATCACTATTAATAATGGTGCGGTCGTTGGTTACTGCATCGACAATTGGTGCTGTGGCAATGCCTGCAACATTTTCAGCCGCTGACATGGTGCGCCCTGCCGCTGCTAAGTCGCCCGAGCGCGCCTGAGCATTTACGCGGTCACGAAAATTGGGGTTTGCTTCGAGCTCTTGCGTGACTTCGTTATAGGCTTGATCCCAAGTAAGCGCTGGGCCACTATTTGCGCTGAATGCGGAACTGATATTGCTGTATGCCCAACGAAAGAATGTCGCGATGTAAGGTCCGACGACCGGCAGGCCCGCAATGCCAGCGCTGAGTGAGGCAGCAGGGTTGCTAAAAATGAGCTGTGTTGTGGACATGTTTTGACGGTCTGCCCCTTGTTTATAGAGAGCTGCTGCATAGGCAGAGCCAAAGGCAAGGGCTTGTTCATCGCTGACATCGCGCGTGACGGCGCCATCAATTTCCGTCCAAACCGTGTTGAAAAAATTCAGTGCGCGAGCTGGCATAGCAATCACTGCTGCCGCACCACTGCCGGCTGCGGCAATGACATCTCCCGTCGAACGTGCCGAGCGGATGGCTCCCATTGCTTCCGCGTATCCGGGCATGTTTTGCAGCTGTTGATCCATCTGCTGAAGATAGGGTTCGGCATCGCTTGGCAAAGCACCGCCGCCACGCAGATAGGCCTGTTTGAGATTCTCAAAGCCGTTGGCAAGCGAAATGCCGCTAGGCAGTTGTACTTCGGCAATGCGGTCAAAGGCTTTGGCGATGGTGGCGTATTGGTTTGCAATTTGCTGGTATTCTGCTGGCAGCGCGGCGTACAAACGCGCGCCTTCCTCTTCATTCAGGTTCTTCAGTTCAAACTGTTGACCTTCAATAGTAACGAGCGTTGCGGATGCAGGTGCTGCAGAGGCACTTGCAGCAGGTGCGGGCGCTACAGGTGCTGCCGTTTCCTCTGCTGGGGGTTGGGGTGTTGCTTGCGGGGTATTGTTGCCTGACATAGTTTTTCTCCTACTCACAATCTAACAAAGAATTGTGACAGCATGATGACGGTGCGCGGGAATTTGTGTGACGGTTTGGTTAAGACAGAGGGGATAGGGGTTTGGGGATAGGGGATAGTGAAACACGCGCAAATGGACTGTGCGCAGAGGAACCATCTTGCTAACCCCAAGACCCCGACCCCTAAACCCTCCTTGCGTTAACTGCGCCCATCCATTATGATTAATTCGTCATCGCAAGGTGACTATGGTGATAAACGCGACGTGGAATAGTCGGATTGGACCCGGGGGCAGAGCCCGGCGGCTCCACCAGAATCTTGGGTGATTGGAGAACTTGCGAGGTCAGCAGACCGAGCCAGCCATGAGCCCACGAAGTGGCGCTTCATTGGGAGGGCAGTAGCCCGAGCAGGAAGCAATATTTCAAAGACTATGGGGCCGAATTAGCATCGACAACCGCAATAAAGACATCGTCTTTGCCTGGGGTGATCTCCCATAATCGGGTCAATTTCTAAGTGCAAACGACAACGTAGCACTCGTTGCAGCTAACGACAACAACGTCGTAGCAGCCCGTCTCGCGGCTTAGTGTCGCCTGACAGGTTCTAGCCTGTAAACGCAGCCCGAGGGGAGCTGGGCAACAGAATCCCCTCACCTGCACGGAGTGCAGGTGAGCTTGGTTTATTGAAGGGGACCTTGTCCCCTACGCGCGAAGGCGCGCTGACCCCCTCCCTTCGGGCTCGCCATGGAAGGCTACGCAAGGATAGTCACGAACGGTTGAGTAAGCCGTGCGTAGCGCAAGCGAGCCGCTTGCGGCGGAGGGTCAGCGACGTAGTCGCGAAGGGAACGAAGCGTTCCCTTCATCCAACGAACATTATTTAAGTGGCGCTTTGCCCCAAAACACGCTAGAACGAACCTATGACACACGACACCATTGATTATCCCGGCCTGATTGACGCAGCCATGCGTGGTGTGGTGCGCGAGGCGCTCGTGCATGTCGATAAATTTGGGCTGCAAGGCGAGCATCACTTCTTCATTTCGTTCCAAACGAATTTCCCCGGTGTGAGCATTAGCCCTCAGCTCAAGGCCCGTTATCCTGAGGAAATCACGATTGTGGTCCAACACCAGTTCTGGGATTTGAAAATTTCGGATAAGCAATTTTCCATCATGCTGTCGTTCAATAACATCCCCGAAAAACTGGTGGTGCCGTTCGACGCGCTGACGGCATTTGCCGACCCCTCGATCAAGTTTGGCCTGCAATTCCATGGCAAGCAATTTGCGGCCAACTCAGGCTCGGAGGAGGCGGTTTCCTGCCCCGCGACCGGCCGCACCGCGCACGAAAAACCCTCGATGGCCGCGTTTGAAGAAGAAGCCCCCAGCCGTGCGGATGAAGCGGCGAATGACGAGAAGGTCATCTCCCTTGAGGCGTTCCGGAAACGTCCGTAACCCAATTATTCCAGATTTATTAATTGCTTAATCAGGGTTTGGCTCAGTCAAAGCCATGCCCGTTTATTTTTTGTGCGCCGCACAAATTATGCTGGACATGTTGCAGTGCAGCATGTATGCAGAGTGCACTATCAAGCCAAACAAAGGGCTGATTATGAAATCGCTGGCTGCCGTGCTGTTATTCTTGTTAAGTGCTCATGCCGCACAGGCACAGCAGGCGACGACGCCCCCTCCAGTCCAGCAACAGCAAGCCAGTGTTGATCCCTACATCGCTTCGATTACCCCGCAACAACCGGTGGCGCAGGAGCATCCCGCCCCTCAGCACCCCGCTCCAGAGGCACGCCCTTGGGAATATGGCCAATCGGTCATCACCGATATCCGTCAGATGAATTTTTAGCACCGCGCATAGCGCTTGCTGTCGGACACTCAAGCATTTTCCACATCATTCTTACGTATTACAAACTATACACTTGCGCCTGTGATGCGTGGCACGCTAACGTTTCCTCGACGTACCACTTTGCACAGTGAGGATTTATGAAATACATCACCCGCACCACGATGCCACTCATTGCAGCCATCATCGGTTTTAGTGCATCGACCGCATGGGCAGCGGCTGCAGCAGATACAAAATCCAACCAGTTCTGGTGGCCCGAAAAGCTCGACCTTGCGCCGCTGCGCGACCATGATGCGCGCTCGAACCCGTATGGCAGTGACTTTGATTACGCCCGTGAATTCGCCAAGCTTGACCTTAAGGCCGTGAAGCAAGACATCAACGCGGTGCTCACCACCTCGCAGGACTGGTGGCCTTCGGATTGGGGTAACTATGGGCCTTTCTTCATTCGTATGACCTGGCACAGTGCCGGCACCTACCGCACCAATGACGGCCGCGGCGGTGCGGGTGGCGGTCAGCAACGCTTTGAGCCGCTTAACAGCTGGCCGGATAACGCGAACCTTGATAAGGCACGCCGCCTTTTGTGGCCGGTGAAACAGAAATATGGCCGTAGCCTCTCGTGGGGGGATTTGCTCGTGCTTGCTGGCAATGTGGCGATGGAAAACATGGGCTTTGAGACCTATGGCTTTGCCGGTGGCCGCGCCGATGACTGGGAGCCGGATGTGGTCTATTGGGGCCCGGAAACCAAAATGCTCGAAAGCAATCGCCGCGATAAAGATGGCGCACTGAAAAAGCCGCTCGCTGCCGTGCATATGGGCCTCATTTATGTGAACCCGGAAGGCCCGAATGGCAAGCCTGATCCGCTTGGGTCGGCCAAGGATATCCGCGAATCGTTCGGCCGCATGGCGATGAACGACGAGGAGACCCTTGCCCTCACGGCAGGTGGCCACACGTTTGGCAAAATGCATGGAGCGCACAAGCATGAGTGCTTGGGCAAAGAACCCGCCGCCGCAGGCGTTGAAGAACAGGGCCTTGGCTGGAAGAATAAATGCGGCAAAGGCCACTCGGAAGATACGACCACGAGCCCACTTGAGGGCGCATGGACGCAAACGCCAACCCAGTGGAGCATGTTATACTTACACAACCTGCTGCATAATGAATGGGTGCAGACCAAAAGCCCTGCGGGCGGTACTCAATGGATACCGAAGGACAAGGCGATGCACAGCGTGGTGCCTGATGCGCATGTGAAGGATAAGAAAAACCCGATCGTGATGACGACGGCGGATCTCGCCTTCAAGGAAGACCCGAAATATCGCGCGATTGCGGAGCGCTTTTTGGAGAACCCCGAAGAGTTCCAAAAAGCCTTTGCGCGTGCGTGGTTTAAGCTGACGCACCGTGATATGGGGCCGAAAAAGCGCTATCTTGGCAGTGAAGTGCCCAAAGAAGAACTCGTCTGGCAGGACCCGATTCCGGCGGTCGATCACC
>CAZOFC010000052.1:0-11607 GCA_964578965.1 uncultured Azospirillum sp. | reverse complement strand
GGCGGCTCGGGTGTTACGGGCATGGGTATCAGCAAAAAGAACGGCAAGGTGGTGGCAAGCTTCCCTGTCGAAAGCGGCGACCAGATCATGCTGATGACCAACAAGGGCACGCTGATTCGTACCCCCGTGGAAGACATCCGCATTTGCGGCCGCACCAGCCAAGGCGTCATCACCTTCCGTACCGAAGCGAAGGAACAGGTGATTTCTGCCGTGCGCATCAAAGGTGGCTTGGTGGTCGAGGAGGCCGCCGATACCGATGCGCCTGAGGCAAACGCGGGTGACGCAGCAGCGGAATAGATGGGTTTATGTCATTGATTTAAATTGATTTTAAATCAATGCGCGGGTTGTCATCACATTGTCATACGCCTGTGGTAGCGTAGCTGGATGAGTGATTATTGGCAGTATCGCTATGTTCCGAAAACCAACGCCGAAGAGTGGGCGTCGCGCGCTAGCCGCATTGGTGAGCTATATGCGGAGCTAAAACCCATCATGCGGGACATTGAGAAGCAGCATCCTGACGTTGCTCGCCACATACCAAACGATATCGATGCATCGGATGGATTTTTTCGTCTCGAAGATTTGGTCGTCAATGTGCGAAACATTGTTGTAGATTTATCAGAGCGCCCTCGGGCACAGTTTCCGCAGAGCTTGCGCACTAAATACGCCCCCAAAACCGAGCCAATTATTGCTGAAGTGAAGGCGATGCTTCAAAACTACATCAAAGGCGAAGAGAATTTTGAAGCCCGGCGCAATGCAAGGCGCATTGCGGATGACCTTCAGTGGGCGCTGCATGAGACGTATCAAGCCGCAGAAACCATGCAAGGCAGGCAGTCGCAAGCGCGTTGAACGAAATGCTTGCCTTATTTAGTGCAGCTGCCTAGGCTTGAGGCATGCGCATTGGAATTTACCCAGGAACATTCGACCCCATCACCTTTGGCCATATGGATATTATCCGTCGGGCGTTGCGGGTTGTTGATACGCTTGTCATTGGTGTGGCGCTCGATTCCGCGAAAGAGCCGTTGTTCGATGTGCGCACCCGCGCGGCGATGGTGGAAAAAGATATCGAACCGCTGGGCATTGATGCGAAGCGCATCGTGGTCAAACCGTTCTCGGGCTTGCTGGTGAACTTTGCCCATGAAGAGAAAGCCTCGTTACTCATCCGTGGCTTACGCGCGGTTTCTGACTTTGAATATGAATTCCAGATGGCGAGCGTGAATCATAAAATCGCGCCGGATATCGAGACCGTATTCCTCACCGCGTCGGACTCCACCCATTTTATTTCAAGCCGCTTTGTGAAGCAGATTGCGCGGCTTGGCGGGGATGTGAGCAAGTTCGTTTCGCCCGAAGTGGCGGAGATGATCCGTAATGAATATCTGCTCGGGCGCGGTTAGCAGAAGCGATTGCAATTGCCCGCACAGCCCGCTAAACCGACTTCCAGCTAACATTTTTACGGAGTTTACTATGCGTCTTGTATCCCTGATTACAGGCCTGTTCATGCTTGCCAGTGTCACGGCGGCCCATGCGGCAACGCCCGCGGCGGCTGACCCTGAGAACACCCTGCTGCTGCAATTGAAGGATGGCACGGTGACGATTCAACTGCGCCCGGATTTGGCGCCAAAGCATGTCGAGCGCATTAAAACCCTCGCGCGCAAAGGCTTCTATGACGGGATTGTCTTCCACCGTGTGATTGAGGGCTTCATGGCGCAAACAGGTGACCCAACCGGCACCGGTTCAGGCGGCAGCGATTTGCCAGATTTGAAGGCGGAATTCAATAGCGCCAAGCACATCACCGGTACGCTTAGCATGGCGCGCGCCGGCTCGCCCGATAGTGCGAACTCGCAGTTCTTCATTTGCTTCAAGCCTTCAAGCTTCCTTGATGGGCAATATACCGTGTTCGGGCAGGTCACTTCGGGCATGGAATTCGTGAACAACATCAAAAAAGGGGATGCGGCCAATAACGGGTCGGTATCGAACCCGGATAAAATCATCAGCCTGAAAGTGCTGGCGGATGTGGAGAAAGCGAAGGGTGCAGCGGCACCGGCAGCGAAACCTGTTGTAGCAACCACGCCAGCGCCAGCCGCTGCAGCACAGTAATAAACGAGGATTATCATGGCCAAGAAAGATAAAAAAGGCGAAGCAGTCGATCTCGCATCGCCTGAGAACAAGCTTATCATGCAACTGAAAGATGGGCCGGTGACCATTCAGCTGCGCCCGGATTGGGCACCCAAGCATGTGAAGCGCATCAAGGAGCTGGTGCGCGAAGGCTTCTATGACGGCATCATTTTCCACCGCGTGATTGAAGGCTTCATGGCGCAAACGGGTGACCCGAAGGGCACTGGCACCGGCGGTTCGGGCAAGAACCTCAAGGCCGAGTTCAACAAAACTCCGCATGACCGTGGCATTTGCAGCATGGCGCGGGCAATGAATGTCGATAGTGCGGATTCGCAGTTCTTCATCTGCTTCAAGGCCGCGTATTTCCTTGATGGGCAATACACCGCCTGGGGGCAGGTGATCGAGGGCATGGAGCATGTCGATAAGATCGCACGCGGGGAGCCACCCGCGAACCCAGACAAAATGATCAGCGTGAAAGTAGCGGCCGACGTGGCTGCTGCTGCGGCCTAGAAACGCCCACCACTAATCAAATGCGTAGAAGCGGTGAAACGTCGTGCATGACGTTCCACCGCCGCGCATTCTCCTACGCAGCCTTCTTGCGATCTTTCGCATCAGCTGGCGCATGGTCGATGGCCTTCGGGGATGGGTTCACCTGAATCGCGATAGTGCGCGGTTTCTGCTCTTCAGGGATCTCGCGTTGTAGCGAAATACGCAGCAAGCCATTGCGCAATTCTGCGCCCGTGACTTTCATATGGTCGGCGAGGCGGAAAATCCGCTCGAACGGCCGCGCGGCAATCCCACGATAGAGAAACTCACGCGCTTCGTCGGGCTGCTCGCTGACGCGGCCTGACACGCTCACCCGATCGCGCTCGACCGTGATGGTCAGGTCGTTTTCGGTGAAGCCGGCCACTGCCATGGTGATGCCGTAATGGTCTTCGCCGGTTTTATCGATATTGTAGGGTGGATAGCTGGCATTTGCCCCCTCGCTTTCGCGCAGGGATTCGAACAGCTCATTCAGGCGTTCAAAGCCAACGGTACTGCGAAGCAGGGGAGTCAGGGAAAGGACAGTATTCATAATAAACCTCCGTAAATTGATGCAAGGTTGGTTGAGTGTGAGCCCGTTAAGCAACTCACTTATATGGATTTAGTTCACCTTTGCTGATTTTCAAGAGGGCCGATTATTTTTTGTGATGCGCGCGCGGTTGACAAATGCGGCAAAGCCAGCGAACGGTGCGTGCCATCATTTGGAGAATATGGATGCGCGTAGAGTTATTCGATTTTCATTTGCCTGAAGGGCGCATTGCCCACGCGCCAGCGAGCCCGCGCGATGCGGCGAAGCTGCTGCATGTGGGCGCGCGTTTACAGGATAAAATCGTCCGCGATTTGCCAACCTTGCTGAACCCCGGTGATGTGATGGTGTTCAATGATAGCCGCGTGATTCCCGCGCGGTTGTTTGCGGATGTGAATGGTAAACAGATCGAAGTGCTGCTGCACCAACCCATCGCAAACACCATGGCGTGGCAGGCCTTTGCGCGCCCGGCCAAGAAGCTCAAAAAAGGCATGGTGCTTCTCTTCGCGCCTGATTTTTCGGCAACCGTGCTAGGCCGTAGCGACGATGGACAGGTGCTGCTTGAATTTCCCTACCCAGCGGCGGAACTATTCGCCAAGCTGCACCGCCATGGCCATATGCCACTGCCGCCTTACATCGAGCGCGCAGATACAGCGGCGGACCAAACCAATTACCAGACCATTTATGCCGCGCATGATGGGTCGGTTGCGGCACCCACGGCGGGGCTGCATTTCACACCTGAGCTGATGGCGGCCCTCGATGCGCGGGGCGTGAAACGCGCCTATGTGACGCTGCATGTGGGGGCGGGGACGTTCCAGCCCGTCAAGGTCGAGGATACAAGTGAGCATGTGATGCACCGCGAGCCGATCGAGATTGGGCAGGAGGCGTGCGACATCATCAACACCGCGCGGGCGAATGGCGGCAAGGTGGTGGCGGTGGGCACCACCAGCTTGCGCATCCTCGAATCCGTCTCGGCGGAGGATGGCAGCCTTAAGCCCTTTATGGGGGATACGGGCATTTTCATCACCCCGGGCTATCGCTTCAAAATCGTTGATACACTGATGACCAATTTTCACTTACCAAAATCGACATTATTCATGCTGGTGAGCGCCTTTGCGGGCCTCGAGCGCATGCGCGCCGCCTATGCCCACGCGATTGCGCATGATTACCGATTTTATTCCTATGGCGATACGAGTTTGCTCGAAAGAGCCTTCTGACGCAGAATGAATTCCAGCCAGTAGTCATTAGGATTAATCAAGTCTCTCTCAGGAGAGAGCGGATTCAGTTTTTCGAGCCTTTTTGCCCAATCATCCATATATAGTTTTTTACCCTTGGGGTCTTTGGGGCAAAACGGGGCTTGTTCAATTGCAGGCTTCATGAAGGCGAGATTGGCTGTGGATACCCAAACTGCATCCGAGATTTGCTTCTTGTGATACGATGGAATTGGGGCATCGAGACCATTCATCCCGCCATGTTCAGTGGCGTAGCGAAGAAGCTCCTCTTGCGTATCTAAAAAATATGGCTTGTCGTAGGTGGGGTAATATTGCTGGAATGTGGGATCAAAAATGACCGTACCACGGTCCTTGGTTTTTACTGCCAAAAACTTGTGACTATAACATCCAAGCAGCACATGATCGATGCCTGCACTTGCCAGCAATTCGCTGTAGCTAGCACTGTACTTTGCGCAGCGATTGGCAACATCACCAAGCTCAATCGACTTAAATTCTTTTGCACACTCGATAAGATGCTGTAACTCATCGAGGGTCGGTGCTTGTGCGCTGACAGATTTCATTTGCTACTCCACCCATATGTTTAACATAGTACTGTTGCAGTTTCATGACATTAAACTTCACCATCCACGCCACTGATGGCCACGCCCGCTTGGGCACGCTTGCTACCAAGCATGGCGAGATTCGCACACCGGCCTTTATGCCAGTGGGCACCGCAGCCACCGTGAAAGCCATGCACCCCGAGGCGGTGGCGGCGACGGGCGCGGATATTTTGCTTGGCAATACTTACCACCTCATGCTGCGGCCAACGGCGGAGCGGATTGCGCGCCTTGGTGGCCTGCACACATTCATGAATTGGGATAAGCCGATTCTGACCGATTCAGGCGGGTTTCAGGTGATGTCGCTGGCGAGCTTACGCAAGATGACCGAACACGCGGTGACCTTCCAATCGCATATCGATGGCAGCAAGCACGAGCTTTCGCCCGAGCGCTCGATGGAGATTCAGCATCTGCTCGGCTCCACCATCACGATGGTGCTGGATGAATGCACACCATTCCCTGCAACCGAGGATGTAGCACGCGCGAGTATGGAAATGTCGATGCGGTGGGCCCAGCGCAGCCGCGATGCCTTCGTGAAACGCGAGGGCTATGGCCTGTTTGGCATTGTGCAGGGCAGTACCTACGAGCAATTGCGCCACCGCTCGGCCGAGGCGCTGACAAGTATTGGCTTTGATGGTTATGCGATTGGTGGTTTGGCGGTAGGCGAGGGGCAGCATGAAATGTTCCGCGTGCTGGATTTTACCGTGCCTGCGACGCCTGCCGATAAACCACGCTACCTGATGGGGGTGGGCAAGCCCGAGGATATTTTAGGCGCGGTGATGCGCGGGGTGGATATGTTCGATTGCGTGATCCCCACCCGCTCGGGGCGCAATGCGCGGGCCTATACCAGCATGGGCGAAATCAACTTCCGTAACGCGCGGCATGCGGATGACCACCGCCCGCTGGACCCCAACACTAATTCGCCCATCAACCGCTATAGCCGCGCCTATATCCATCATCTCTTCAAGGCGGATGAAATGCTCGGGCCCATGCTGCTCACTCAGCATAATCTGCACTATTACCAGGAATTAATGGCCGGAATTCGCGCGGCAATCAACGGTGGCACACTGGAAAGCCATGCGGCGACGTTGCGCGAGGGCTGGGAAAAGGGCGATTTTGCGCCGCTTTAGCGCGAACGTGTAAAAACTTCTGCGACCGCTTGACAAAGCCTGCATAATCCGTAGATTCGCCCTTCTTTTTACCAACGCGACCCGCATGTGAGCCGGTAGCTCAGTTGGTAGAGCATTCGACTTTTAATCGAATGGTCGCGGGTTCGAGTCCCGCCCGGCTCACCACTAAAAAAAGGCCACCCCCAAAGGGTGGCCTTTTTTAGTGGTAAGATGGATGAGTTTGCCCCTTAGTTTACCGCCTAGCATAAGAAAACTTGCCAGTTGGAAGGTTTTTTGTTATAACAGTTATTAATAAGTATTTAGAGGGCGGAACGGCCTGCCGCCACACCTGCTAGGTTATTAAGGAGCTTCGGCTCCCTCAAGAGATGAAGATTGGCAACTTCCTAAATACTTCAAGGGCACCCTCGTGGTGCCCTTTCTACTTTGTACGCACCACTGTTTTATTTTTGAGGCGTGTTGCTAGCTTGGCAGTTGAAATTAAATAGGTGCTGGCAACAAGGGGTCTGATTTCATTGCCATGCTTATCACGAATTTTGATTGCAACCAGCAATGGTCCTGCGGGCGTTCGTTTTATCAACTCAATATTTTCAAAATGATGTGGGGCCTGCCCAACAAAATCTGGGGCAGTGATGGCTTGGTTAAGGTGAAGCTCAGCCGCGCTGAATGATTCAGGATGTTTCTCTCGAATTTTATCCCAGAGTTTAGCATGAACCATCACTTTTGTTGCGGCTAACTTAATGCGTAGTGCAGCGGTAATACTACTACTGGGCAGCGGTAATTTATATGTGGCTGGCCACATGGATGACTACCTCCCAATCCCCTTCATATACGTCACCATCTCGGCTTTGATTTTATGGCGTAGCAGGAAGAGGGCGATGATGTTGGGCAGGGCGCAACCCAGAATCAGCAGATCGGCGAGGTCCATGATCACGCCGAAGGTGGCAATGCCGCCCACGAAGCTCGCGACCGTGTAGAGCACATAATAGCCCTTGATGCCGCCGCGACCAAACAGATGCACCCAGGCGATTTCGCCATAATAGCTCCAGCCAATGCTGGTGCCATAGGCGAACAGGAACACGCACACCGCAAGCATGATGGTGAACCAATCGCCGACGGTGGCGAAGGCGGTGGCGGCAATCAGCACGCCGTCCTCGAGGCTCGCGCCCTGATAGGCATGGGTGACGACGACGACAAGGCCCGTGAGCAGCGCAATGAAGGCGGCGAACAAGGGCTCGATGAGGGCGATGGAGCCTTCACGCGCGGGTTCCTTCACCCGTGCGGCGGCGTGGGCAATGGGGGCGGAGCCGAGGCCCGCTTCGTTGGCGAATAGCGCGCGTTTGAAGGCCAAAATAAGCATGCCGACAAGGCCACCTTTGGCCGCAGCGCCCGTGAACGCCTCACTGAAAATGAGCGAAATGGCGTTGGGCAATTCCTCGATGTTATAGGCGATGATGATGAGCGCGCAGGCAAGGTAAACCAGCCCTTTGAGCGGCCCCACGGCTTCCGCCACCTTGGCGATACGTTTGATGGAACCAAAGAGCACACCACCGACCAGCAGCGCAAATGCGGCGGAAATAATCCATGCATGCTCGGTGAGGGCGGGGATTTGGTTGGCAAGGATTTTGACGGTTTGGTTCGATTGGAACATGTTACCGCCACCAATGGCCCCGCCAAGGCAGAAAATGGCAAACACGGTGGCCAAAATGCGACCCATGCGCGCATAGCCGAGATCCTTCAAGCCATCCTGCAGGTAATGGATGGGGCCGCCATACGCTTTGCCGTTCGCATCGACCTTGCGGTACATGAGCGAGAGGGTCACTTCCGCAAATTTGGTGGCCATGCTGAACAGGCCCATCACAATAATCCAGAAGATTGCGCCGGGCCCACCGACCGCGACCGCAACGGACACCCCCGCAATGGAACCCAAGCCCACCGTTGCCGAAATGGCGGTGAGGAAGGCCTGCAGCTGGCTGACCTCGCCCGAGCCCTTATCCTCGGTGTTTTTGCTGGTGATGAGTTTGAAGGAATGGCGAAGTAGGCGCAGGTTCACCCCGCGCAGATAGACGGTGAAGAACAGCGCCGCCACCATGAGCCACAGCACAATGAGGGGAAACCCGCCCACATCGAAGAACAGCACGCTTGAAAGCGCAGAAACAATTGGTTTTAGGGCATTTTCGGCAAGGGCGGAGATATCCATAGAGGCGCTCATGTATTCGGTGAGAAAAAGATTTTTTGGTCGTCATTGCGAGCGCTTAGCGAAGCAATCCATCTTGGCCACACTAAAGATAAGGTGGATTGCCGCGTCGGCCAGAGGCCTCCTCGCAATGACAATAGTGGATAGAGCGAGCGGTCGCGTCAAATCAATTATTTCAGCTCATTAGCGCATCGTCACGGGTTTGTCACATTCCTATGTTACACTAAAGAATCAAGGAGTGTGCGTTGAGCCAATCGAGCGACAGTGAAACCACGACCCAAACCACCAGCTGGCGGGATAAAACCCTCAAAGCGGCGGGGGCGAGCTATATTGTCGGCGACCTGGCGATGGTGGCGGCTGGGGCGGCGCGTGGCCACGGGGTGATTGGCAATATCAGCGGCGGCGCAACTTGGCTGGCGGGCGGCGTGGCTGCCGCGCGCTATGGCAACCCGGATATGCACACGCAGCTTGAAATTCAGGCGAGCAAGCTTGAGGCACATCTAAAGAAAAATGGCATCGCCATCCCGAGCGATGCGCGCGCGCAATCGACGTTGCTTGCTGATAAAACCGCGTGGCAACGCGTCGAGCAATTCATGTACGAGCATCCCTCCGAATTGCTCAACGGCATGTATGCGCTTGGTGCGGGCATGCTGCTGCATGAGGGCATCACGAAAGATATCGCGAAGGACGCGAAAACCATCATTCCGCGCGGGCTGAACGCGGCGGCGCTCAAGAATGTATCAAGCACGTTCTGGATTGGCGCGATTGTAACAAGTGGCGCATTGCTCGGGTTATTCGTGAAGGAAGACCCCAATGCGCGTGACCATATCACCGAGCAATCGAGCTGGCTTGAGCGCGCGATGGCCTATGTGAAAGAGCAACCCCTGCGCGCCTCGGCCGCGCTTTACACGGTCAATAATGGCTTTCTCGCCCTCAAGGCCTATCAGGATTTTTCGGAGCGCCACACCACCTTCAGCACCAAGGGCTTCAAGCCGCATTATGCCTCTACCCTGCAGTTGGGTGCGTATTTGCTGGCTAATGCAATGCTGTCTAGTTCGTCGCGTAACCAAATCACCAAAAAAGGCTTCGCGGCAGAAGATATGGCTAAGCTCGAGAATGCCGCCGCTGCGGTGATTGCCGCGCAGCCGCCGCAAACGCAGCAAGCCTTGCTTCATGATGTGAGCGCATTCATGGCCACGCAAGAGGGCGTGACGTTACCTGCACAGCGCATTGCGGCTGACCTCGCCACACGGGTGGGCGAGCTGACGCGTGACCGTTTACAGTACGCGAATGCCGTGGCGAAGAGCTTTACGCAAAGTGAAATCCACCGCCGCGATATGGCGGATAGCGCGCCGACACTGGCCTAACTAATTCAGCGAATCCGCAATGGTTTTGGCGGCAAGTGCGCGGTCGCTTGCGCCCGTGATAGGCCGGCCAATGACAAGATAATCCGCCCCGCGTTCGAGGGCATCTTTGGGTGTCATGATGCGTTTTTGGTCGCCAGCATCCGACCCTTCAGGGCGAATGCCCGGCACCACCAGTGTGAGCTCCGAGCCGCAGGCTTTGCGGATGGGCGCAATTTCAAACGGCGAACACACCACCCCATCAAGCCCCGCACTTTGCGCTAAATCCGCCAACCGCAGCACTTGATCCTGCACATTATCGCGAAAGCCAATGAGCGCGACATCGTCTTGGTCCAAACTCGTCAGCAGCGTGACGCCAATCACCAGCGGGCGCTCTTTACCGGTCACTTGTGCCACGCGGTCGCTCGCTTCAATCGCTGCGCGCATCATGTGCTGCCCACCACTGGTATGCACTGTCATCATGAACATGTTCATGCCTGCGGTGGCGGCAATGGCTTTGGATACGGTATTGGGGATGTCATGGAATTTGAGGTCGAGAAATAACGGCACACCCAGTTGCGTAATCTGCTTTACCCCCGCTGCGCCATTCGCGGTGAAGAATTCAAGCCCAAGCTTCACGGCACCCACATGCGGCATCACCTCACGCGCGAGCGCCGTGGCCTCGTCGGTGCTTTGCGTATCCAGCGCGCAGATGATTGGGTTATTGGCCTCAGCCATAAATATATACCGTTTCGCCACCCACCACCGTGCGCAGGGCGCGGCCTTTTGTGGCAACGCCATCGAACGGGGAGTTTTTCGATTTGCTGTTAAGCGCGGCGTTGGTGATCGTCCAATCATGGTTAGGGTCGAGCAATGTAAGGTCGGCAGGGGCCCCAATCTTCAAGCGGCCCGCATTGGCGTGAATAATATCGGCGGCTTTGTAGGTCATCGCACCGAGCACTTCGCGAAGCGTTAGCTGCTTACGATGATAGAGGGCGAGGGAGAGTGAAAGCATGGTTTCAAGCCCCACAATGCCAAAGCTTGCTTCCTGCATCGTCACGCGCTTGCTTTCACTATCGTGCGGCGCGTGGTCGGTGGCAATCGCGTCAATCGTCCCATCGGCAAGGCCTTCGATGAGCGCCAAACGGTCGGATTCAGCACGCAAAGGCGGGTTCATTTTGCTGAAAGTGCGGTAATCAATCACCGCTTCATCGGTGAGAATAAAATGATGTGGCGCCACCTCGGCGGTGATGTTGAGGCCTTTCGCTTTGCCCCAGCGCACCATCTCGACCGCTTCTTTGGTGCTGATGTGCAGCACATGGTAATGCGCGCCCGTAAGCTGCGCGAGCAGAATATCCCGCGCCACAATCACCGCTTCCGAAACATTGGGGATGCCTTTGAGCCCAAGTTTGGTGGCCACCCAGCCTTCGTTCATGCAACCGCCACAGCTGAGGTTATGGTCCTCCGCATGTTGGGCAATGGGCACACCGAGGGCAGCGCCCATCGTCAGCGCTTGGCGCATTACCTGCGCGTTCATCACGGGTAGGCCATCATCCGTAAACCCACACGCACCGGCCTCCACCAGTGTTGCCATTTCAGTGAGTTCGTCGCCTTTTTGGCCTTTGGTGATGGCAGCATAGGGGCGGATATTGACGTAACTTGTTTCCATCGCCCGCTTTTGCAAAAAGGCGAGGACGGTAATATCATCGACCACCGGTTTGGTGTTGGGCATGGTGGCGACAGTGGTGACGCCACCTGCGGCGGCGGCCATACTTCCCGTTTCAATCGTTTCCTTATATTCCTGCCCCGGCTCGCGGAAATGCACCTGAATATCAAGCAGCCCCGGGCAGAGCACATTCCCGCCACAATCCACCACCTCGGCACCTTCGGGCGTTTTGCCATCGTTGAATAACCGCTCACCAAAATCCGCG
>CAZOFC010000051.1:0-12046 GCA_964578965.1 uncultured Azospirillum sp. | reverse complement strand
CTATGCCCATGGCGATATCGCATTACTCTATTCCAGCGTGCAGGAAACCTTCAGTGGCGGCGTGAGTTATCTGTTCACCCACCCGTTTGAAACCGTGAGTGGCGACGATTGGGCGGCCCTGCCCGCCTTGCCAGATGCGGCGGACGCACTACCCATCTGGGTTGGCCATCTTGGCTACGGCATGCGCGAGGATGGCGCGCGCGGCAGCGATAGCCCCGTTACTTTGCCTGATTTTTCACTCACCCGCTACGGCCAGATGTTTTGTTTTGATCATCATCGTCGCATCATCACGCAGTATGTCGCGGCGGGCGAAATAATTGATGATACGAAATCGAAGGCATATCTGCAAAGCAACGAGCTGCCTGCGATTTCCTCGCTCACTTCCAATTTCACCCGCGCGGCCTATGAATCTGTGATTGCTGAAACGGTCGAGCAAATCCATGCGGGTAATTTTTATCAGGCGAATATTACGCGCAAGTTTTTTGGCGCGTTTGCAACCACACCCGATAGCTGGCAGATTTTTATGCGCCTGAGCGCGGCAAGCCCAGCCCCTTATAGTGCGTATATTCGCCATGGCAGCAGCGCGATTCTCTCCTCGAGCCCCGAATGTTTTTTAAGTATCGATGGAAGCGGGCGAATGCTGACGCGGCCCATTAAAGGCTCCGCCCGCCGCAGCGAGGATGCGACGACTGATGCAGAAATTCAGCACGCCCTCAAAACCAGCCAGAAAAACCACGCCGAGAACCTGATGATCGTGGATCTCATGCGCAATGATCTTTCGCGCGTGAGCATGCCGCAAAGCGTGAAGGTGATGGAACAATCCGCCCTTTATTCCTATCGTACCATCCACCATCTCATTTCCACGATTGCCTCACAAAAACTGCCCGCCATCAGCGCCTATGAGGCCGTGCGCGCCTGCTTCCCGGCGGGCTCGATGACGGGTGCGCCCAAAATTGCGGCGATGCGCTGGTGCGCTGAGAAAGAACAGGTGGAGCGCGGGCTCTACAGTGGCGCCATTGGCTGGTTTGGCGGCGGCAATACGTGTGATTTATCGGTCGTCATCCGCACCCTGATTCTGGAAGGTGAGAGTTTTGAATTCCAAGTCGGTGGCGGTGTGGTTGCGGATTCCACCCCTGCCGATGAATGGCGCGAGACCATCACCAAAGCGCGCGGCATCCTCGCTGCGCTTGGGTTGAATGAGGATGATTTGACGAGACTCTAGGCCGCTTCGGCACTCACGCCATCCAGCGCTTGCACCTGCATCATCGATTGTGCGGCAATGGCGTAATGCCCTGCAAGCGCCAGTTTCACCACCCCGCTTGGAATGCGCATATGCAGTTCCACTTTCGCGCCGCGCTCGGCAGGCGCGCCGAGCATGGCTTTAATGTCATTCAGTTCTGTCACATCCTCAAGCGTCAGTGTCACCATGCTAGGCCGCACGCTTTGCGACACCTCATCAAGCAAGTCAATCCGGGTAACAAGCAGGCGCTGCCCGCGCTCGCCTTGGCGCACATCAATGCCCAGCATCAAGGCGGTACCATTTTTCAGCATTGCGTGGTGTTGGTTCAGCAAATGCTCATCGAACACCGCCACCTCATATTGGCCATGGCTGTCGGAAAGCGTCAGGAATGCCGAGCGCCCACGCGGCGAGCTACGCATTTTGGTGGCGTTCAAAATGCCCGCAAGCTTGAGTTTTTGTTTGTCATGGAAGTGCTCGCTTAAGCGGCTTGATGGAGAAATGCCGAGCTTTTTGAACACCGGCTCATAGGGCGTGAGTGGATGGGCGGAGAGATAAAAGCCCACCGCGCCGCATTCATGGTTCAGTTTTTCAGTCAGTGGCCATTCCTCGACCGTCTTCATCGCGCGGCGGTTCATAGTCTGGTTCACCTCGCCACCAAACAGGCTCACTTGCGTGCTAGTACGCTCCTCGGTCGCGTTCTGTGCGGTCGCCATCAGCATATCGATGGATTCGAACACTTGGCGGCGGTTGGGGTTCAATGAGTCAAACACCCCGGCCATGGTCAGGTATTCGAGCTGGCGGCGGTTCATCACGCTGGCATCGACCCGTGCCGCAAAATCATGAATATCCTTGAACGGGCCACGGGCGTTGCGCTCGGCCACAATCCCGGCCATTGCGGCAGCACCCACGTTTTTAATGGCCGCCAGTGCATAGCGAATGGCGGGCTTTGCATCCGCCTTGCGCTCCACACTAAACATCACCTCGCTCGCGTTAATATCGGGCGGCAGCACGGCAATACCGAACTTTTTCGCCTCGCCCACAAATTGCGCGAGCTTATCCGTTGAGCCGCTTTCATACGTCATCGAGGCGGCCATGAATTCGACCGGGTAATTCGCCTTAAGGTAGGCGGTTTGGTAGGCAATCACGGCATAGGCGGCGGCGTGGGATTTATTGAAGCCATAGCCCGCAAACTTCGCCACGAGGTCGAAGATATTGCTCGCCTGTGTTTTGTTGACGTTATTTTTCACCGCCCCTTCGACGAACAAGGCGCGCTGCGCATCCATCTCCGCCTTAATTTTCTTACCCATCGCGCGGCGTAGTAAATCTGCCCCACCGAGCGTGTAACCGGACAGCACCTGCGCAATTTTCTGTACCTGCTCTTGGTAAATGATGACGCCGTAGGTTTCCTTCAGCACCGGCTCAAGCAGCGGGTGCAGATAATCCGGCCGCGCGCGGCCATGCTTCACCTCGATGTAGGTCGGGATGTTATCCATCGGGCCGGGGCGATAAAGCGCACCAAGCGCGATTAAATCCTCGATTGCATCGGGCTTCAGGTTCTTAAGCGCCTCGCGCATGCCAGCGGATTCAAACTGGAATACGCCAAGCGTATCGCCACGGCTCAGCATCGCGTAGGTTTTGGCATCACCCTCGGGCAATTTTAACAGGTCAATCTCGGTGCCCGTCGCGGCAATGAACTCCACCGCTTTTTGCAAAATCGAAAGCGTGCGCAAGCCCAAAAAGTCGAACTTCACGAGGCCCGCCGCCTCGGCCCATTTCATCGAATACTGCACCACCAGCATGTCGGATTTAGGGTCGCTATAGAGCGGTGTTAGCTCGGCCAGCGGGCGGTCACCAATCACCAGCCCCGCCGCATGGGTGGATGCATGGCGGTAGAGTCCCTCCAATTTCAGCGAGAGGCCAACCAGATGCTCGACGTTCTCGTCCTCATCCATCGCTTGCTTCAGCAACGGCTCCTGCTCAATCGCCTCCTTCAGGGTCACGGGCGCTGCGGGGTTATTGGGCACCAGCTTACAAATGCGATCGACCTGCGAGTAGGGCATTTGCAGCACGCGCCCCACATCGCGCAGCACGGCGCGGGCCTGCAATTTCCCGAAGGTGATGATCTGCGCCACGCGGTCATCGCCATATTTTTCGCGCACATATTGAATCACGCGTTCGCGCCCATCCTGGCAGAAATCGATATCGAAATCGGGCATCGAGACACGTTCAGGGTTCAAGAACCGCTCGAACAGCAGGCCATAGCGCAGTGGGTCCAAATCCGTAATCAGCAGCACCCACGCGACGATGGAGCCCGCACCCGAACCCCGCCCCGGCCCTACGGGAATGTTATGCGCCTTCGCCCATGAAATAAAATCCGAGACGATAAGGAAATAGCCCGGAAATTTCATGGTGATGATGACATCAAGCTCAAACTCGAGCCGCTCACGGTAAGGCTTGGCGATACGTTCGCGCTCGGCCTCGTCCATTTCGGGCGTGAACACCAGTTTTTCAAGCCGGGCTTGCAAGCCTTCGCGCGCTTTCACCGCCAAAGCTTCTGATTCACTGAGCACATTGCCTTGTGCATCCGTCATCGCAAAGCCGGGCAAAATCGGCGAGCGCGAGGGTGCCCAGACATGGCAGCGCTTGGCGATGTTCATCGTGTTCTCGATGGCTTCGGGAATATCGCGGAACAGCAGCGTCATTTCCTCGGTGGATTTGAAACGGTGATGCTCGTTCATTTTCGGGCGGTCGGTCTCGGTCACATAGCGGCCATCGGCCACGCACATCAGGGCGTCATGCGCCTCGACCATGCCCTTATCCGCGAAATAGATGTTATTGGTGGCAACGAGGGGAATGTTGCTCGCAAGTGCCGCGTCAATCTGCGCGCGCTCGATCAGTTTTTCATCATTCAGCGCATGGCGTGTGAGCTCGATATAGAGTCTATCACCGAACATCTCGTGCAGCTGCTTGAGTAGTGTTTGTGCATCGCTCACACGGTTAGCGAGCAGCATTTTGCCAAACCCACCCTGCAGCCCGGCGGTAAGGGCAATCAAGCCATCGCTGTGCTGGCCAAGGGTTGCATAATCACTCAAGGGCGCAGTGCCAAGTGCGGGGGATGTGTAGGCTTTGCTCGCCAGTTGCAATAGGTTGGCGTAGCCCGTTTCGTCCTTGGCATAGAGTAATAATTGGTCGGGCACTACGCGCGCATTGGCTGCGCCATGGGTGTTCTGACCGAAGGGGACGAGCGAGAGGGTGATGCCCAAAATCGGCTGAATCCCCTCCTTCACCGCGCTTTCCGAGAATTCGAGCGAGCCGAACAGATTATCATGATCGACTAAGCCTAAGGCGGGCATATTCTGTGCCTTGGCGAGCGCGATGAGCTTTGGAATTTTAATCGCTCCTTTGAGCAGCGAATAGGCACTATGGCTGCGCAAATGGATGAAACTCATGCCACCACCGTTTCAATCGCACCGTTTTTAATCGTCACCGCCCGCGTGAGGCGCTTGGCCAGCGCCATGTTGTGGGTGGCAATCAATGCGGCCACCCCCTCCTCGCGCGCCACCTCAAGCAGCAGTTGCGTTACTGCTTCGGCGGTCACGGGGTCAAGGTTGCCGGTTGGCTCATCCGCCAGAATCAGCGGGGGTTTGTTGGCAAGCGCGCGGGCAATCGCCACGCGCTGTTGCTCCCCACCCGAAAGTTGCGAAGGCAGATGCGTGATACGCTCGGCAAGACCCAGCCGCTCTAATAACTCACGCGCGCGCGCCTTCGCAGCCTTTGCTTTCACCCCGGCAATCAGTTGTGGTGCCATCACATTTTCAAGCGCGGTTAGCTCTGGCAACAGGTTATGGAATTGATAGATGAAGCCAATATGCTGGTTGCGCAGGCGCGTGCGCGCGGCGTCATTCGCGTGGGTTGCATCCGCCCCTGCAATGGTGATGCTGCCACCTTGCGGGCTATCGAGCAACCCGGCGATGTGCAGCAGCGTCGATTTACCCGAGCCCGATGGGCCAATTAACGCCACCAACTCGCCTGCGTTCAGGGTTAAATTGGCACCGCGCAATACCTCTACTGCGCCATGCTGCGTGGCATAGCTACGGGTGATGGCGGATAAGGTGAGCACATTACTCATAGCGTAACGCCTCCGCCGGGTCGAGCTTGGCTGCACGCCGCGCCGGATAAACGGTGGCAAGGAACGAGAGCAGCAGCGAGAGCGCGATGATGATGGCCACCTCGCGCGGGTCGGTCTTCGTCGGCAAGGTCGAGAGGAAATAAATATTTTCGATAAGAATTTCCTGCCCAATCAGTTTTTCCACCCAGTGATGAATGGTCTCGAGATACCGCGCGAGCAACAGGCCAAGCCCAACACCCGCCGTGGTGCCCACCACGCCAATCCAGGTGCCTGCCGCCATGAAAATGCGCATGATGCTGCCACGCGTGGCACCCATCGTGCGTAGCACCGCAATGTCGCGCCCCTTCTCTTTCACGAGCATGACAAGGCTTGAGATGATGTTGAATGCCGCCACCAGAATAATGAGGGCGAGGATAATCACCATCACGTTACGCTGCACGGTGAGGGCCGCAAACACGCTGGCATTGCTTTGCTGCCAATCAAACACGCGCGCGCCACTGCCCAGTTGCTCACGCAACGCCGCGCTCACGCTGCGGGCTTCGTTCACATCCTTCAGCATGATCTCAAGGTTGCTAATAGCTCCTTGCCCATCCGCGCCCATCAGCAGGAAGTAATTCTGCGCTTCATTGAAAGGCATGATGACCAGACTCGAATCAATCGCGTGCATGCCAAGTTTGACGGTGGCGATGACGGGATAGCTCTTCATACGCGGGATGAACCCGGCAATCGTGCTGCGCCCTTGGGGTGAAATGAGCGTCACCGAGTCACCAACCTTCACGCGCAGATTGCGCGCCAAGCCCTCGCCCAGCACCACCCCCACCTCGCGCGTCGCGGCTGGGTCTATCGGCGTACTGATATCTGCGTCTTCTGTGATTGTTTCATCAGCCACTTGCAGCGCCACGGGTGAGGCATCTTTGAGTCCTTCCAAAGAGCCATCAGTGACATGGTCCGCAATCAACGGGTTTTTCATCACTGCCGCATAGGGCGTCGCGCTCACTTGCGCGCCTAGGGCATTGCCATTGGCTGTCACCATCACCTGCCCCGTGACTTTGGGCGTCACACTCGCTACCTGCGGCAACACTTCAATCATCGTCATCGCGGGTGCATAGTCGCTGAAGGCGCGGGCATTGCCATATACTGTCACATGCCCATCGAGGCCTATGAAGCGCGAGGTCATCTCCTCGCGGATGCCGTTCATGAGTGAGGTGACGAGAATGAGGGTAGCAACCCCCAGCGCAATGCCAACAATGGCAAACCAGGTGGTGATGGAAATGAACCCCCGCCTAGCGCGCAAATAGCGCCGCGCTAAAAGTCGCTCGATGGGCGAGAGAATGGTCATAGTGTCATTGCGAGCGCATAGCGAAGCAATCCACCTTGGCCCCATATCAGAAAGGTGGATTGCCGCGTCGCTTCGCTCCTCGCAATGACGATGTGGGTTATTTTTTTGGTCACATCGTCACCTTCGCGTTATAATTCTCGACGACTTTTGCGATTGCCGCCTCGAGCGTTAGCTCTGATTTTTCACCCGTGCGGCGGTGCTTCACTTCAATCGTTCCTGCGGCAGCACCTTTTGGCCCAATGGTGAGCTGCCATGGCAGGCCAATCAAATCCATGCTCGCGAATTTTTCGCCGCCGCGTTTATCCGTGTCATCGTAAAGTGGGGTCAGGCCATGTGCTTTGAGTGCGTTGTAAAGCTGCTCACACAGCGCATCGCAGGCCGGATCGCCACTGCGCATATTGATGATCCCAGCATCGAACGGGCTGACCGATTCGGGCCAGATGATGCCATTCGCATCATGGCTGGCCTCAATGATCGCCCCGACAAGGCGCGAGACGCCGATGCCATAGCAGCCCATTTCCGGGGTCACTTCGCCGCTTGGCCCGCTCACGGTCACACCCATGGCTTTGCTGTATTTATTGCCAAGGAAGAACACTTGGCCCACTTCAATCCCGCGCGCGGTGCGCAGTTGCTCGGGCGTAAGCGGGCATTTCTCGGCCACATGCAATTCATCCGCAGCGGAATAGAGGGCGCGTTTTTCTTCGCTGCTGAGGCTGATTTTTCCGCTGCGTGCCTCATCCAGCTTCGCGTCGTAGTAAATCGCGCTTTCACCGGTTTCCGCAATGACATGGAACTCGTGGCTCAAATCACCACCAATCGCGCCCGTGTCAGCCTTCACCGCCACCGCCGTTAAGCCCATGCGGTTGAAAATGCGGTCATACGCGTCATACATCTTGGCGTATTCACGTTTGGCGTCCTCCACATCGACATGGAAGGAATAGGCGTCTTTCATCAGGAATTCACGGCCACGCATGACGCCAAAACGCGGGCGCACTTCGTCGCGGAATTTCCACTGAATCTGATACACATTCAGCGGTAGTTGCTTGTAGCTTTTCACATAGCTACGGAAGATATCGACAATCATTTCCTCGTTCGTTGGGCTATAGAGCAATTCGCGCTCGGCGCGGTCGTTGAAGCGCAACATCTCCTTACCCAGCGCGTCATAGCGGCCGGATTCTTTCCACAAATCGGTTGGCTGAAGTGTCGGCATCAGCAATGGCACACAGCCCGCTTTTTCAAGCTCTTCATTGATAATGCGCTCGATGTTGCCAAGCACCTTAAGCCCAAGCGGCAGCCAGCTATAAATACCCGCCGCTTGTTGTTTGATCATGCCCGCACGCAGCATGAATTTATGCGAGAGAATCTGCGCCTCTTTGGGGTCTTCTTTTAGTAGGGGCAAAAAATACTGGGAAAGGCGCATCAAAAAACTCCAATTAATACCGTCATCACCCGAGTTCGCTTGCTAACTATAGGGTGATCCAGCTTCTCTGTTCTAATAGTTATAGTTGGATTCCCCTATAATTTGCGCTGCAAATTCGGGGAATGACGCAACCAAAGGCCACACACTATGGCCGCCCACGCGCAAATTGCAATGGTTAGCCAGTAACTATAGACAAGAAATTACCCCAAAGCGTGTCACCCCGTCGAGCGACGGGGTCCAGCTTGATTTAAAAGCGGGATGCCGTGGCAAGCACGGCATAACAACTACTCAGATTACTGCAGCCACGGGAGTTTTTCGGTTGGGGCCTCAGGCACGTATGCGGGCTTGCTTGCTTTACGTTTTGTAGGCTTCACTTCGCTGCGCCCTGCTTGCCAGCTGTTGGGCGAATTCCAGCCCCGCGACTGCATGCATGGGGTGATGATGCGTGCGCGCAAGCGATCGACCTCAGCATTGTGATAATAATCTGGCGGCACACTGACGACCCCGCCGCCATAGCCAAGCCCCGGGCCATGGAAGCGCCCGCCAAGCCCACCGAATCCGCCAATCCCCACATGGGCGAAGCCACCGCGGTCATACAGCGTTTGCGGGTAAGTCTCATCGGCCTGCGCCGAGCATACCGCGCGGTCGGCGCCAAAGGCCGCCTCTTCTTGCTGATAATAAGCAATACATTTGCTGAATTCCGCCGTGCCCGCCACGCCGAACTGGTTGCAATAGCTGATATCGGCTGGTGTACAGGCCGATAGAAGCGCCATGTTGACCACGGCGAGTGTCTTGGTGATTGCGTTACTGTTCTTGCGCATGGTCGCATCCCTCTTCAAAAACCGGGTTATCCGAGACGGATTGGCCGTTCATCAGCACATCCCCATCCTGCTTGATTTCCAAATCCCCAACCGGGATAAAGCTCTGTGAGAAATCAACATTTCGGCCATTGATGGAGGTTGGGCTGGTGGCAGCGCCGCCCGTGCGATCTATCACATTTTGTGCGGGAATGCGCAGCGGAATGCGCACCTTATCCGTTTGCACCGACCCCGATTTATCATTGAGATTCGCTGATTTCACCTGTTTATCACCCACGCCGTAACCATCACGGGTGCTCAAATCATCACTCGGCTTGAAGCGCTGTAATTGCCGGCAGCCGCCTCCCACACGGTGAATCACCTCCTCGGCCTTTACATTCGTAGCTATCAGATAAATCAGCAACGTTGGCAGCAATGCTAGCGCCGTTGTCAGCCTAAATTTCTTGCGCAGGCGTGGCTTTTCGGGGGCCGAAGGGGCATGGCCTTTCTCTGGCGTGGGTGCGGGCGTGGCGCCGCTAGGCAGCACCATGAACAGCACCAGCCACCAGCTTACCGCATAGGCCACCATGAATTGCGCGATTGTCATTCTTCTCCTCTAGCACGCTTTATACCAAATGTCACAAAACCTTCACATTCCCTTCTGCCCATTCTGCTAAAATGTAAGGGTAGAAAAGGGTGTTAACCGACCAATGAGCAGTACTGAAACAACCGAATTAAAGCTACAAACCACGCCCACCGGCGGGATTGATGCGTCGCATAGCCCGTATTACCGGCGGCTGCTTTCGGCTGGCTATAAGGGCTATCTGCAAGGCACCATTGGTGGTGCTTCGCTCTATGGCTTGATTGGCCTTGCCATCGGCGGCGTGGTTGCTGCACCGCTGGTCATTAGTGGCACGGTTGGGGTTGCTGCTGCCGCCTCACTTGCAGCGGCGTTTGGGGGCGCAGGCCTCATCAAAGGTGCTTCCACTTTTGGCACCATCGGCAGCACTGCTGCCATTAACGCCGAATCCGCCGATTTATCCGAGCAACGGCGTTACCTGCTTGATCGCTATTACGATTTGCCTGAAGGCCCCGAGGGCGACCGCGAGGCCGAAGCCATCAAACAAGAACTGCTGCGCGAGCGCGAAAGCCGCGATAAAGCGCCGCCATTCTTTCACTGGCAAACGGCATTAATTGGCGCTGCACTTGGCGCAGCATTGGGTTTAGGCCTCATGTTCTTTGCAGCGACACCTATCACTGCCTTGGCAATTGAAGGAGCAGCTGAAACTCTATTTCATATCACGCTCACTAGTGCTGTAGCCGATGGACTCGCGACAATAGCAGGTGTTGGCTTAAGCAGTGCGGTTACTCTGGCGGGTGCCGCTGCGGGTGCTACTATCGGGATTGATCGCTACTATATCCGCAAATGGTTCGATCATACGGAAGGAGTGGTTCATGGCAGCCACCACAAGGAAACCGCACTGATTGAGCGCAGCGAGCAAATTGCCCGCTTGAAGGCAGCGGCGATGGCCGATGCGCAAACCAAAAAGCAATTAGGCCTTGCGGATGCTGCCGAACAAAAACCTGAGGCGGCAGCGGCTATGCCTCCTGCCCCATCGCCAGTCAGAGAGCCTGCTACCTCACCGCGGCCTGTCGCCAGCCTTCACGTGGCCGAGAATGATAATACTTTGCCAGACACCAAAGTTGCCGCGCGCGATGCGGTGCTACATCAGCGCCTGGCGACGATTCAGCACGCCATGGATATTCCAGCGATTTAGTAAAACTACGTCGTAATCCGCGTGATACGCACAAGGCGGATGCGGCGTGGGTCGGCCTGCAAAATTTCCGCCTTGAGATTCGCTTTTAACATATGCACTTCGCCACGCACGGGGATACGGCCCAGCAGGGTAAATATCATCCCGCCTAGGGAATCTACGTCCTCGGCAATCTCTTCGTCGCAGAGCTTTTCACCCAGCGCCTCCTCGAGCTTCTCGATACCGATACGTGCATCCGCTTCGACGACATGGTCGCCAGACCAGCGCATGAGTTCCGTCGCCTCGTGGCCGTCATGCTCGTCCATGATTTCGCCGACGATTTCTTCGAACAGATCTTCCATCGTCACCATGCCATCCGTGCCACCGAATTCATCGACGACAATGGCGATATGGCAGCCCGAAACGCGCATTTTAAGAAGCAAATCCACAATGCGCATGCTTGGCGGCACAAATAGAATATCCCGCAAAATACGCGGCAGTTCGAATGCCTCGCCCGAAGCAAGGTGCGAGAACATATCCTTCACATGAATGAAGCCCTCAATCGCATCAAGCGAGCCATCATAGACCGGGATACGGGTATGACCGATCTCGACGATGTGCCTTTTAATTTCCGCCGAGGAGACATTTTTCTCCACCCCCATGATCTGCGCGCGCGGCACCATCACGTCCTGAACTGTGAGCTCACCAAAATGGATGAGGTTGATGAGGAGAGATTTTTCCTGCGGGCTGATGGTCGATGCTGGGCCCGAATCTTCCTCGAGCGCCTCGGCAATCATCTCTTTCAGGGTGCCTTCATTCCGCGTGCCCAGTTTTTCACGAAACCAGCGCACTGCAAGGCTGAGGCGCGAGGGCGCATCATACGCAACTTTGGGTTTACTATCGCCCTCGATGGCGTTGGGTGAATGATTCATGCGACTACGTTACTCGGATTCATAAGGGTTCGCAATACCCATGCGTGCTAAAATAGCAATTTCAAGGGCTTCCATTGCCTCGGCCTCGGCATCCTCCTCGTGGTCATGGCCCAGCAAATGCAAGGTGCCATGGATGGCCAAATGGCTAAGATGGTGCTTGAGCGCCTTGCCCTGTGCCTTGGCCTCCGCCGCGATGGTTTCATAGGCCATGGCAATATCACCCAATTGCCTTACCCCACCGATTTTCTCGCCATCCGGAAAGCTGAGTACATTGGTGGGCTTGTTTTTGCCCCGATATTGGGCGTTGAGGGTTTTCACCTCGGCATCGTTGGTGAGTAGGATGGACAAAGAAACTTTCTTTAGCTCCCCCCTCGAGGGGGAGCGGGCATTACCCTTGTAATGCCGTGGGGGGATAATTTTTGATACTTCACCCCC
>CAZOFC010000050.1:0-12174 GCA_964578965.1 uncultured Azospirillum sp. | reverse complement strand
ACAGATGCACTGTATCACGCGGGGTGAGCTGCACAACATGGGCATGCAGGCTAAGCTGCATGGCCGTGGCGGTGATGCTATTCACCCATGATGGGTCGGCGCTTGTGAGATTTTGGCCGTGAATATTGTAGTAGGCGCGCGACAGGAGATCTTCGATACGGGATTTGTGCTCCGCATTCATGGCGACGGTGGCGTGAGAAACGCGGCGAAACGCCAGTGAGAAATCTTGCATATACCTGCCTGCGCGAAATGTTTCCTGATGGAAATCAGTGTTGGTGAGTGTCGTCAGTCGTATCGAAGCTGTTTAGAATGCCTACCCGTGGATGCAAATAATTAAAGTTAGTTATCAGTTGGTTGTATTTTATTGCAGCGCAAAAATACGCCTCAATTCTTAAAAATCGTTAACATATGGCAAAAGTTAACACAAGTTAAAATTTGCTCAAATTTTAGAAAATTTCACCCCATGGCTACCGACAGGTCGGTGGCCATTTTTATTTAACCACTAGAAGGAAGAAGACCATGTCAATTCAGGAAGTAACGGAAGGTATGTATGCGCTGGGCAATGCCTGGGAGCAGTTCAAGCAGGTGAATGAGCATCGCTTGAATGAAATAGAGCGTAAAGGTGCTGCGGATTCGCTGCATGACGGCCATCTCAAAAAAATCAACGACGCGCTGGATCATTACAAGAGTCGTCTGGATCGCATTGAGACCGTGAATGCCCGCCCAGGCCGCGAGATGAAATCACTGGGTTACAACGGTGATGATCAATCGGAGTATAAGTCAGCCTTCAACATGTATCTGCGCAAAGGCATGGATTCGGGCCTCGAGCAAATCCAGACCAAAGCATTATCTGCCGGAAGCAACGCAGACGGTGGCTTTTTGGTGCCCAACCAGATGGCGGATTTGATTGTCAGCATTGTCAATGAATCGTCGCCACTGCGTGCGCTGGCATCGGTTGAGACGATTTCGTCGGACTCACTCGACGTGATTGAAGACGTGACCGACATGGATGCGGCATGGGGCGATGAGACCACCGTGCGCAGTGCGGAAACGACCTCCTCGACGCTTGGCCGCAATACGATTGATACATTCGAGCTGTTTGCGCAACCTCAGGCGACTCAGAAACTCGTCGATGATGCGAGCATCAATATCGAAGAATGGGTGGCCCGCAAAGTGGCGGATAAAATGGCGCGCCTTGAAGCCACCGCATTCATCAGCGGTAATGGCACGACGCAACCAAAAGGGATTTTGACCTACACGGCAGGCACTGCCTTTGGCCAGATCCAGCAAGTCAATAGCGGCACCTCGGCAGTGGTGACGGCCGATAGCCTCATCAATCTCTATTACTCGCTTAAAGATGACTACGCGCGCAACGCGACGTTCCTCATGCACCGTACGACAGTGCAGGCGGTGCGCTTGCTGAAAGAAGCGACCACGAACCAATATCTCTGGCAGCCGGGCCTTGCCGCTGGCACACCCGATTCGTTGATGGGCGTACCGGTTGCGATTGCGGCGGATATGCCAGTGCCGGCAGCGGCCTCGCTTTCGATTGCGGTCGCAGATTTCAAACGGGCATACCTGATTGTAGATCGCATTGGGATTCGTACCCTGCGTGACCCGTTCACGGCGAAACCCTTCGTGAAATTCTATACCACCAAGCGCGTTGGCGGCGAGGTGGTGAATACAGACGCAATCAAGATCCTGAAGCTGTCTGTCTAAGGGATTCGGTGTGCCCACGGCTGTTTGTGCCACCCCCACCAGCGCGTGAAAAGTGCGACACCGAACAGTGGGCATGGTGAACGCCATGCCCACTGACCTTCACTTGCGGGCGTCGGCCAAATGCAACAAGTGAGAAATCAGCGTGCATTTTATACTGATATATTAGCCTTTTGGTTGACAAGTTGCGCGCGCGTGGTGCTTGTTTAGTTAGCGCAGGAGCCCAGTGTGAGTGACTTAAGCCGTTCGGAGAAAATTTTAGCTGAAAAGACGGTGTGTGTTCTGTTGGTGCGCGGGGAAGACCCAAATGGCGCCCCGATTTATGCTTATGTCGGCGTGCGTGCGGATAAACTGAAAGCATTCATGGAAGCCCAGAATTCCGGCCTGTTTTATCCGGAGGAGCACGGGGTCATCATTGAATCGGGCTTTGGGGAGCCAAGCGAGGACGTGCGCCTCAAGATGGAACGCGATTATGGTTTCAACCATGCGGGGATGCTGGATATTCCAGACCCGGAAAACGCTAACCGCGTGGCGGCGGAACTCAGTAAAAAAGCCAACGACATTCCGGATTAATTTTACCGCTGATGCCCTATGCATTTCCACCCTTACACACCGCTCTATTGCGGGGGTGAGGTCAAGGCTGCACTTCACAGGCGGCCTGTAAACGTTTCCTCCTACCACAGGGCAATCCGCGTGCGACTGATGCACGCGACATGGTTGCTTTCACCTTACTCGAATACGGGAGATTTTATGAGCGATGACCATTCATCGAGCGTGCGGCTTGTGGTGGCTCCGATCGAGGAGCCACTGACTTTGTCGCAGGCCAAAACATTTCTGAGGATTGAGCACACAGCGGATGATGATGCCATCAGTCGCGCTATCACGGCCGCCCGGCTTGCCGCTGAGCAATATATTCGCGCGGTGCTACTGCCGCAAACCTGGGAATACAGCATCGCTAACCCAACAGGCAGTAAGTTGTATCTGCCTTGGGGACCTGCCCAATCGATCACAAGTATTGTGCTGACCACGGAAGCTGGGGCGACATCGACGCTGAATGCAGCAAATTATCGCCTGAGTGTTGACGGGTATGCGGTGTTGATTGAACCGTTTGTCAGCACAGAGAAAATGACGGTACGCTATGTGGCGGGGATGGCCAATAGTGCAGCGCAACTGCCAAGTAGCATTGTTCAAGGCATGCTGCACCACATCACTGTGATGCTTGAAAATCGTAACGGCGCAGAGCCACTGCCTATGCAGTCGATTGCTTGCTACGAACCCTATCGTCGGATGGCGCTATGAGCATCGCCTCACTTTTACGCGAGCGCGTGCGCATCGAGATGCCAGTGGCGATCGACGATGGCTATGGCGGCAAAGCCATCTCGTGGAGCCCGCTTGCGACTGTGTTTGCGCAAGTGGAGCCAATCTTTGTCAGCCAGATGGAACGTGCGGTTGCTGACCAGCGCAGCGCGAATGCCGGATATCGGGTAAGGATGCGCCTGCGTCAGGATGTTGAGGCATCGATGCGGATTATTTGGAAGACGCACACACTCGCCATTCACTCGCTGCATGAGCAAGGTGAGATTCTGAGCATTTTAACCTATGAGGAAAACCTATGAGCACCCTTGCGTTGATGGAAGTCCAGCGGGCACTGAATGCAAAGTTGCAAGGCGATGGCGTTCTGATGGGGATGGTGACCGGCGTCTATGATGCTGTGCCGCAGCGAAGCAATCTGCCCTATGTGGTGATTGGCGATGGGCAGATGCGTGTGCTTGAAGCGCAAGGAATAGCGCTGCATGAGCTAAGCCTTGAACTGGATATCTGGACCGATACGGGCGGACGTAAGACAGCGCTTACGATCATGAATCGACTATTTGCTACCTTGCATTTGGGTACTCTGACGCTCACTGGATTTCAGCAAGTGACGCTGCGCTGTGAGCAGGCCGATACCGAATTGGAGGAGCAAGGAACACGCCTGCATGGGCGACTGAATTTACGGATGATTGTGGTGGAGGTGTAGATGTCGGTGATTGGTGCGGATGGGTTACGTTTTTGGGTGGGGAATGGCGCAGCAAGCGAGGTATTTGAGCCGCTCGATGGCGTCAGTATCTCGCGCTTTGAGATTAATCAGCGCGGGCAGACGGCGAATGCTGTAGCTAGCAATGCATGGCAGGAAATAGTCAGTGGCACGAGCCGTCAGGCAAGTATCGATGTGGATGGCTACGCGGTTGATAGCCCAGCGGCGGAGAGAGTTCGCGCATTGGCGGTGACGGGTGCGCGAGGCAATTTCAGGATGGCATTAAGTGCCAACGAAACAATGACGCTCGCCGCTATGGTGATGCAATACCGTGAAGATAGTGGGGCAGGGGATGTGAAGCGGCTGCGCTTTCGCCTAGAATCGAGCGGGTCGCCATCATTTACCTAGTTGCGCGCGCTGCCAGGCGATAAGTTGTGCTGTCGTCGTATCCAGCTTGGGGTCATCGCATTTGGTGCGGTAATAGAGCAGGGAATAGCTGGCACTTGCGGCATCGGCGATTTGGCGGACTTTATTCTCCGCCTCCACGGCGTTTGCCGCAAGGTTGGATGTTTGCGCATAAAGGACCAAGGCGCGGAAACTATCGCGATAGGTATCGGTATCGATGCGTTTGCAATTGGCGAGCACGTAGTTGGTGGCGATGATCTGCTCAATGGTTTGTCGCACCGTGGTTTCGTTCAACTGATGGGTAAGCGATTGGTCGGATGGATTGAAGAGCTCAAGGACTGCGGTGGCGTTATCTTGGCTCACGCTTTGTTTGGTAACATCAGGTGCTGCTGCTTTTGATGGAATGATGGCGGACGGTTTTGCCTCAGGAAGTGGTTTGATAAAAAACGCAAAGGCAATGAGCGCGCCAATGACCAGCGCTTCGAGGAAGAGAATAACGAGCTTACGGGTGAGCTGCTGTAGGTGCTGATACATCGCCGGTCGCCGGTGCTGTGCAATTGAGTTTCAGCAGTTCGCCTTGATTGGCTTGAGTGATGGTTAGGCGGTCGGAGGTAAAGCAGCGGTATTGCACATCGAGCTTTTTGAAACAGCCCTCGACAGGGTCGAGCCCAAGTGCCTCGTTGCTGGTAAAAAACTCGCATACAGGCTTGCCTTCACAGAGTTTTTTGACAGTATCAAGCACGTTGTTCAAGACGACAGGCTGCAGTGGTTTGCTAGGGATGATTTGACCGCGCGCGTCTTTCTTGAGCGGAGCATTCGCTTGTGCCTGTTTTGCACTGAGAATGTGGGGATTACAATTCATGCCCCACGTGGCACTATGAATGCGGATGCTGCGGCCATTACCCTGAGTGGCGGGAGCGGGTGTATTTGCTCCTGATACTTGATAAATCACGGTGATGATCACGCAAATCAGCGAAACCGCAATGATATGAAATTTTAAACTTTTCAGCATGGCGCTAGTTAGCCATTAAGCGCGCGCTGCGTCAATGGGCGAGTCACGGTTGGCGGTAAGCCGTTGCCAGTGCTTGCATCTGCCACATCGGTTGGCGGATTCAGGGTGGATGTTGTGCCAGATGGAACATTCGCTGCTGTGCCCAGCTGTGCGATAACAGAAGCACCGTTGCCAATATCGCGGGCATTGCCCGGACCAGTGGTAAGGCCTGAAACCAAGTCAGCAGACTGGGCTAGATTTCCGCCTTCGGCGCGCAAGCGATCATGGATGTTGGCACTGATAGTATTGAATACATATTGTTTGCCGCTGTTTGTGGCACCGGTTGCCGCGTTAGAAAGTGTATCCGTCAGTCCAGCTAAACTGAACTCGGGCGTGCCATTGCCGCCGCCGAACAGCTGTTGGATAAAAGAAAAGAGTATCTGTAACAGGTTGACACCACTGCCGCCAATGTTCATGCCAGCGAGTGCCCCACCATTTTGCTTACGCACTTCCTCACGGACGATTTCTTCAAGGCGCTCCTGCTCAGCAGCGCTGAGGGTAATCCCATGTTGCGAGAGGCCGGTGAATATTTTTTGAAAGCTGATTTGCTCGATTAGCTCGGCAGTGGGTTTACTCGAATCAGCTTTTGTTTGGGATGGTGCGGGAGTGTTCACTGCCTGCCCCCCTTACTGCGAGTGTCGGGCTTTGGTGCCCCTTGCGGTGTTGGTGCAGGCGGCTCGACGCTCGGGGCAATTGCTGGATTTGCGCCCGCTGCAGGTGCAGCAGCGCCGCCAGCGGGAGCTGCGGGCGCAGCGGCAGGGCTGGTGCTGCCAGAAAAAAATGAGCCAAACCAATCGCTAATGCTTGCGATAAGATCAGTAACAGTTTTGATTATTTCATCGAGCAACTCGCCACCAAAACCCCAGCTACGCAGGCCTTCAAGCGGTGCGGTGATGGATTCTTTTGCGGAGTCTGCAACTTGAGTCGCTACACGGCCAGCCATTTCGCTTGCGCGCTGGCTGAGCTTGTTTTTGTCGATGGTAATGCCTGTGCTTGTTTCGCCCAATGGGATCACTCCTTATTCAGCTTTCACTATAGCAAAACTGCTGTACGTGAAGTGTGAAGATTCTGTGACAATACCAGCGGTTTTTTTGGGCAACTAATTCATCGAATCAAGCCAAACTTTCACACAACTGTCACACAATCCGCTTCAGCAATCGCGTATAGTGCAAGGTGAAGGATTGTTTTAAACATGAGCGACACCGAACAAAGCGCAACCAAAGAAGATGCCAACAAGCTGTTGATGGACAGTTTGAGCAAAGGCGTTGATGCGCTTGATAAGCACCAGTACAAAGATGGCGAAGACACGAAGAAGGTATTTGGCTTTGAGCTTGATAGCGCCTTCGCCAATTTGCTGGAAGTTGGCTACACCACGTTCATTGGAAGTGGTACTAAACTACTCAAGCCAAAAATTTATGGAACAGTACAGCAGCTTGGCAAAGGGAACATTGATGCCAAGTCACTTAACCATGTGGCCGCTGGGGTTGCGTTTGCAGTGAATGCGGGTGTCTATGCGTTGCCGTCCATCACTGAAACCTATGGCATGTGGAAATCGCAGCGCGATGCACAAGCGGACAAGGTTCGTCAGCTGGGCCCAGTACTTGACCTCTACAAAGGCAAGCATGGATTCGCAGCGTATAATGGCGTGCGAATCGAAGACAACGAGATGATTGCGCATGACCGCTGGCGCACTGCGAAAATAAATCACACAAAACTCACGAATATGATCATTCCGGCGCTGACCAAGATTGTGCCGAACATTTGGTTCCACGAGCGCGACACAATTGAAGCCGCGCGCACAGGCTTGCGCTTGAATGCAGTGCAAGAGAAGCGCCTGTTTGATAAAGTAGCCGCAGAGCACGGCGAGGACATTGCCAAAGAGCTGAATAGTGAGTCGATTGGCGCTGAGGATGTGAACCACGAGCATGTGGCCGAGCTAAAAGATAACCCCAAGGTTAAAAGCCTTATTAAGCGTACGCAAGAGGGGGTTGCCCGCAAGAACAGCAGTGACGAAGGCTTTAGCCTTGATGGTATTGCAGGCAAACTGGGTTCAAATGGCTTGCTAACAACGCTTGCGAACCAATGGGTGAAATCTGGCAACCGCAAGTTGGAGCGCAGCTTCAGCAGCAAGTATGATGCGCTTGATATGGTGCTGAACCTGCAAAGCCAGTTGGGCAGTGAACCAACGCCGAGCAGTTTCCAGCTGCCCAACCACGGACGCTCCTTGCCGCTTGAGGCGTATATTGCTGAAATCATCATGCAGCATCAGCGTGACATGGCGAATATGAACCCGAATTACACGCAGATTCGTGACGCGCTGAAGGATAATGTGGTTGCGGTTGCCAAGCCCTTGGCCAAAGCCCTTAGAAAGGGCGACATTGGCGCACTTGCTCTGGTTGAATATATCGGGGGTGGCAAAATCATTCGTAATCAGGGCCGCGCCATTGCTTCGAGCGATGATGTCGAGGCGATGCTTGAGCATGATCATGGCAAACACCAGAGCCAAGCCAGTGTTGACCCCAAGGAATTCTGGTGTAATGCCGCCTACAGCGAGCGCGATGCAAAAGAGGCGTTCGCCGAACTTAAGGGCGAAGAGCGCGCGATTGCTATTTCTTGGATCCCGCGCGATTTGCGCAAGCAGTTTGGGATTAGCGAAAAAGAGAGTGCTGAAGTCGATGCCTCCGCTGCGAAAGCCATGGACGAGCATATTGCCGAGGCGATTGTTGCGACCAGCAAGATGGACAAAAAAACGCTGAAGAACCTTGGCATTGCGGATGTTGAGATTAAGCAGCTGATGGAAGCGGCACGTGAGGTGGAGCGTGATGGCGTCAAGGCGGCACATAGCCTCAAGTCCAGCGCAATGCACCCGAACGGGATTGAACGGATTTTGCTTTCGGTCGCGGTTGGTGGGACGCAAAAAGGCGAACAGAATTTTGCTGATTTGATTAAGCAAGGGCGTGAGGCGCTTGCTGAAACTGCCCATAACGATAATGAGCACGCGCACAACGATAACAGCTATGCCGAGCGCGAAGAGCGCCGCCGCACTGGCACGCATGACCAGGAAGTCTATCGCGACTAAGCAATGATAGCTTGGTATTTCAATGACTAGGCTGATTTATCCGCCTTTGATTGTCATAAAACATTCACACTTGAACCTTGCCGATTTTGCTATGCTGTAGGCATGGATCAAGGCTTTGCACCGCAAGGATTTTCAGCCACCCCCTCTGCCTCAAGGGTCGAGGAGGCAGGCGTTGCTGCGCGCGAAGCCATTAAATCGGCCCGTGGTCGTGTCCCTCAGCCCGTTACGAAACCCTATATTCCATCGCGCTTAGCGGCTGGGGAAAGCGGAGCATCGGCTGCTTCGAATACCATTCAAGGCATGAAGCCGACGGTGCTTGAGACTGCTGCGAAAGGCTCGGTTTCCGCGGCGAAGAAAAATCAGGATGCCAAGAATATTGACCCTTCTGAGCAGGAGGTTGCTCGTCTGCAGAAAACCAAATCCACGTTCATGATGCCTGCAACCTTCGAAATTGTTGGGATGCTTGGTGGCGGTGCGCTTGGTTGGGTGACAGGTAAATTGGGGCTGCAGAAAGCGACTGCGGCAATTGGGATGGTCTTCAAGGCACCAACACAGGCATTGCGCAACACATCGATTGGGGGTCTGTTCCGCCTACCGAGTAACTACCTCAAGGCTGCCAGCCAAGAAGCTGCTGGTGCTGGAGAAATAGCTGCGGGCTGGGCTGAGGGTGCATCAAAGCGCGCGGTAGCACTTGAGCAATCGGCTACAGCGCTGGAGTCACGCGCTGCATCATTTGCAGCGCCATTGCGTCGCACAGTTGGCAATGGCATCGAGGCATTTGAATCAACCAGCGTGGGTAAAGGATTGCATGGCGCGGTTGACCGCGTGATGCATAGCCGTAAGGCCGCGGCTGTTGCGAAGCATGATGCGGTATTTGCAAAGGCGCAAACGGCGCTGACAACGCAGGCTTCGGTAGGCTGGAAGCAATCGATTGGGAATTTCTTTTCCGAGAAATTTAAAGGCACGCAGGCAGCTACGGTGGAAGCAGGCGAGCTCTCGCACATTATGCACGAGCTGAATGCTGCG
The DNA here is from genome assembly GCA_964578965.1 of uncultured Azospirillum sp. Classification (GTDB taxonomy): domain Bacteria; phylum Pseudomonadota; class Alphaproteobacteria; order Rickettsiales; family UBA3002; genus QFOX01. The sequence goes on along the minus strand of CAZOFC010000050.1, from coordinate 2,883 downwards.
AAAGGCAACCATGCGGAGCTTAAGGCAGTTGCAAGCCGGGTTGAATCATTGGTCGCAAGTAAAACACTGAGCCCTGAAGCGGCGGCGCGTGCTGGAAATGTATCGAAACATTTGGGCAAATTGATTGGCTCAGCACAGGCGCTTGACACCTATGGCAACGCGGCAAGCGGCAGCATGAAAACGATTGCGAAGGCCATGGGTAAGGCAGTTAGCCGTATTCCCGTATTCAATGCGCTGCTGACAGTGGGCGTTGCCGCTGGGGTTGGGGCGACGCTGGTTGCTGCAAATGCTGAAAGCAAGCAGGCCAAAGAGGCGTTCGCTGATTTGAGTAACCAGCTTGGGAATACGAATTCAGGTTTCTTGCAGGCTGTGAAGAGTGCCCAAAAATCACATGGCATGATGGGGACCGTAAAAACTGGCATGAAACTGGTCGGCGATGTGGCCGATGGTGTGATGTTTATGCTGCCGGGCGGCGGTGGTGTTGCCATGATGGGTGCGATGATGATTCCGCAATTATGCGAAAGCCTAGTGCCAGAGAATAAACTACTCGGGGCATACGTTGCACTTCAGAAGAATGAAGCGGGCGAATTGCAATTAGCGCCGGATGGTAAGGTTGAAGCGATCCGTTACTTGGTGGCGGCAATGCCAGCGGTGGCGGCAAAAGGTGGGTTCTATAACCGTCTGAGCAAGCCGATTGCCGAGGAGATTGTTGCGCGCAACTTATCGACGGCAGATACCGTGAAGCTGTTTGGCGATGAAGCGGCCTTTACCAAACTCGCCAGCGAAGTGGCCGCTAAGCAAGCGCAGACGATGACTGCTGAGGCAAAAACTAAGGTGGCGAATGACAATCCAAAAACTGCCAGTTTTGCAGCTGCTGAGGCGCCACATCACCCAGCAGCGGTGAAGGCGCAGGCAGCCATGACTTCGGCTGAGCAGGCCTACCATCAGGCTGAAAAGCCAGCGAACTTCAAAATCGCGGCCAATGACGCCCAATTGGCTGGCAAAGCAACGGTAGTCCAGCATCAGGTGGGGTAGTGACTGCCCTGTTCAGGGGTGTTATTTAGTCCCCAACCACCGTGATTGTCATAAAACCTTCATCAAACTTTTCTCTAGATATGTTAGAATTCTAACATGAGCAAGACCGCACATACCATTCATTGGGGAGGGCCGCCACCGCGTGGGGGCTCGAAGGTGACCAAGGCAATCCTCACGGGTGCTGGCGTTGCTGTGGGCCTGATGGGCTTTGTTTCGTTGATTCCCGGTGTTGGGCAAATTGCGCAAATTCCTCTGGTCGCTGCATCGCATGTGATTGATCGCATGAAAAATGGTGTTGAGGCCAACGACGAGCTGAAATATCGCGCGCAGTATTACAGCCCGCAGATTTTTAAAACGCTTGGCATTCAGGCACGCGAAGGCCGCAAAGCAACAGAAGCCGAGTTTAAGGCCGCAGCGAATATCAACCCCGAGCTTGCGAAGCTTTATGCCGCACCGCTGAAGAAGAAAGACAAAGAGAATAGCAGTTCGTTGGCGCTGAACGCCGGCGTAGGTGCGGTTGGTCTGTTGATTCCGGGTGCTAAGGTTGCCGGCGAAGCCGTGAAGGCAACGATTGATACCAGCAAAGTGGCGCGTACTGTTATGGGGGCAAGTGGTGCGATGGGTGCGATCAGCTGGGTGACCAGTGGTGCAACGGTTGACCCGCAGGAATATCTCGAGGCGATTCATAAAGCCGTTGCGGAAGCCAAAGAAAAAGGCACAGATGTGCGTAAGGTGGTAACACCGCAGATGGTGTTCCTGCTGCGTGTTTCGCAAGACCCACAATTTGCAGAAAAAATTAAGCATGACTTCAAAAAGCCATTCCATAAAATGAATGAGGCCGAGCAAACACAGGTGATGCAGGCCTACCCAGCGCTGGCTAATGCTGCGACCAGCGAAGCATACGCGGTGGCGAAGGATATTCTGCCAGTGCAGGAACTGGGTGCGATGAAGCCCAATTTAAATAGCACGGCGAATGCGTATGCGGTTGGTGCACGTAATAGTTCGTTTGCAGACATGGTTACAGCACGCCGTGCAGCCCAAGTGCAATCACCAGCCGGTGGCATCGTCTGATTCAATGTTTATTTAGACCAAACATGAAGCCCCACTTCGATGGGGCTTTTTTATTGGCATATCCATCATCAAGGTAAGGAACCAGCATGGGATTTGTTGAAACACAATTCCCGACGGACATTTCGTATGGATCGTCGGGTGGGCCTGAATATGCCACGGATGTCGTGGTCAGTAGCAGTGGTTATGAACACCGCAATGTAAACTGGGAGCAGGCACGGGCACGCTATAATGTGGCGCATGGAGTTAAAACCAAAGCGCAGCTGGAGACGTTGATTGCGTTTTTCCGGGCACGCAAGGGCCGCGCCTACGGTTTTCGCTTCAAGGATTGGACCGATTATCAAGCCACGGAAACGCTTGGTATTGCGGATGGCACCCAAACACAGTTTCAACTCATCAAGACCTATGTGAACGGCGCGGTTACGGAAATACGCACAATCAAAAAACCGGTAGTAGGAACGGTTCAGGTATTCAGGAATGCTAGCTTACAAACCAGCGGCGTCAGTGTAGATCATGCAACGGGCCTAGTTACCTTTGCTGTGGCACCAACGGCTGGACAGATTATCTCGGCGAGTTTTGAATTTGATGTGCCGGTGCGCTTTGACACTGACCGATTATCGGCGTCATTGGATGCGTATGGCATCCATTCATGGCTGGATATTTCACTGGTGGAAGTGAGGCTCTAATGCAAACGATTACGCCCGCACTCTCAAGCCATTTAGCGCAGGAAGTGAGCACACTGGCAACGTGCTGGAGCATCCGGCGCAAAGATGGGGTGAG
>CAZOFC010000049.1:0-12357 GCA_964578965.1 uncultured Azospirillum sp. | reverse complement strand
GGCATGGTAGGGGTAGCCGTCATACGTTGCGGCATCGCCGTTAAAATCATGGTCGCCATAGAGAATCGCGGTTGAGCCCGTTGCCTGCGCCACACCTAAATCGACGCCCGTATCCCCCACGAACCACACATCCGCCGCAGGCGTGATGCCTGAATCTTTCAACGCCAGTAGCACCGGGTCCGGGTGGGGTTTGTCGCGCGCGGCATCGCTTGCGCCCACGGCGACTTTGAAATATTTTTGCCAGCCCAGCTGTTCCATTTCAAGGCGCAAGGTAGGGCCCTGCTTATTGCTCACCAGCCCGACAAAGATGCTGGCAGGAATCGCCTCAAGCATTGCGACCACATCGGGCAGCGGCGTTAACTGCTCGAGATGCACCGCGCGGTAGCTTTGCTGATAGTGCTGGGCCGCCTCCTTCCAGCGATCGCCGAACATGGCAGGGAAGGATTCACGCATCGATTGCTTCACTTCTTTGGTCACGCGTTCATAGGTCCATTCCGGGTGGTCCATATGGCGCAGTGTCATATTCAGCGCGCGATGGATGAGCGGCCAGGTGTTCACCAGCGTGTTGTCCCAGTCAAATAAAATCGCGCGCGGTTTCGTCAGTGTTGTCATGCTTTTTTAAACCATTGTTTTAGGTTTTCGGTAGCCTCGGCCAAGCTTGGTTGCGCCAAATCACGTGGCGAAATAATCGCGCGGCTAAGTGCCGTTGGCCACGCAATAGCAAGGGTCGGGTCATCAAGGCGTATGCCACTTTCCCCCGCACCGTTATAAAGCTCAGTCACATAATACACCACATCCGCCGGGCGGTTGCCAATCACGCAAAACCCATGGGCAAAGCCGGGCGGAATCCACAAGAGCTCCGCATTTTCTTCGCTCAGCTCGGCAGTGACAACCTTGCCAAAATTGGGCGAATGCGGGCGCACATCGACCGCGACATCGAGCACCGCGCCATGGGTCACGCCAATCAGCTTTCCTTGTGCCGGAGCATGCTGAAAATGCAGGCCACGGATGACACCAGGCACCGAGCGCGAGTGGTTCACCTGCACAAAATTTTCCGTAATGCCCATCGCCGCAAACGCATCCACCCGGAAGCGCTCGCAGAAAAACCCACGCTGGTCGGCATACACATCGAGCGTAATGCGCTTCACTTCCGGCAAGGCTGTATCATGCATCTTCATGCGGATTCCTTCATGGCAAGGGTAATGCCTTCGCGCCAATGTGGCATGGTAATGCCAAACGTTGCAAGCGCGCTGCAATCGAGCCGCGCATCTTTCGGCCGAATCGCGGGGGTGGGATACTCCGCAGTCACAATCGGCAGCACGCGCGCCACGCTATGCGTTGCCGCCGCAATCGCGCAGGCAAAGCCATGCCAGCTCGTGTGCCCCTGCGACGCGAGATGATAAATGCCAGAGGGAATTTCCCCCGCGATGACTTTTGCAGAGGCATCAGTAATCGCCTCAGCCACATGCAGCGCATGGCTTGGCGCACCCAGCTGATCGGCGACCACGCGCACTTCCTCACGCTCGCTCAGCAACTTCTTCATGGTGAGGAAAAAATTCTTGCCCGTACCCGCATAGACCCATTGTAAGCGAAACACATGGCCGCCATGCTGGCGCACCGCCTGCTCACCAGCAAGTTTGCTGTGTGCATAGACATTCACAGGGTGCGGCGTGGCATCCTCGGCGTAGGGAGCGCCGCGTGCACCATCGAACACATAATCGGTGGAAAAATGAATCAGCGGGACGGATTGTTCCGCGCATGTGTGGGCAATGATTTCTGGGATTTCTGCGTTAATGCGATGGGCCAGCGCTACCTCATTCTCCGCGGCATCGACGGCCGTATACGCCGCCGCATTAATGACCAGATGAGGCTCGACGGCACGAAGCTTCACCGCAATCTCTTTGGCGGTGGCGGTGGTAAAATCAAGCGTGCGGCGGTCAAGCCCGGTCACCTCATAGCCCGCATCCGTTAGCGTCGTCATCAGGCGGCTGCCCACCTGCCCGCTGATACCGAACAGCACGATCCGTCGGGGCTCGTTCACATGCCCTTCCATTGCTTCATGGTCGCGACCCACTCCGCGTTTGCGATATACCAGTCAATCGTCGCGTCCATGCCCTCATGGAAGGCAATGCGCGGGGTGAAGCCGATGCTTGCCGCACTCGAAATATCGAGCGCATAGCGGAAATCATGGCCCAGCCGGTCTTCCACATAGGTGATCAGCGCATGGTAATCGGTGCCAGGTTTTTTGCGAAGCAGTGCATCGCACAGCGATTGCACGAGGGTAATGTTACGGCGTTCCTCACCGCTGCCGAGGTGATAGACATGGCCTGCGCGGCCACGCTCGAACGCATCGATCACGCCGCGTGCATGGTCCTCGACATGGATCCACTCGCGCCGCTGCTGGCCTTGGCCATAAACAGGCAGTTTCTCACCTGCGAGTGCATTCGTGATCATGCGCGGGATGAGTTTTTCTGGGTGCTGGCGCGGGCCATAATTATTGCAACAACGGGTGATGACGGTGTTGAGGCCATAAGTCACATGCCAGCTGCGCACCAGCATATCAGCCGCGGCTTTGCTTGCGGCATAGGGCGAGTTTGGTTTCATGGGTGTATCGAGGGTGAACTCGCCCACATCCCCCAGCGCGCCATACACCTCATCGGTCGAGACCTGCAAAAAGCGCTTTGTCGCATCGCCCTTGAAAGCGTCACGCGCGGCCTCAAGCAACACATGCGTGCCGATGATATTCGCGTGCATGAACGGTGCCGAGCCTGCAATCGAATTATCGACATGCGATTCGGCGGCGGCATGGATGACGCCATCAATCGGGAATTTTTTGAACAGCCCAGCCACGCGGGTGCTATCGGCCACATCGCCAATCACCAGCTGGTGGTCGCCCGCAATGCCCTCAAGGTTGATGCGGTGCCCAGCATAGGTCAGCTTATCGAGCACAATCACGCGGTAGCCGCGCTTGGTTGCCTCCGCCACGAGCGATGAGCCAATAAAGCCAGCCCCACCGGTGAGAAGAATGGTTTTTACGTCGGTCATAGGGGCGCCTTAAAGCTGATAGGAATTAAAAACTCGACCAGATTCCCCGCCGGGTAATCGGCAGGCACGGCGGGCACTGGGTTCGCCCGTTGAATCATATCGAGGGCCGCCTCGTCAAACACCGCAAGCCCGGCGGATTGTTCAATGGCAAAATAACGCAAATTGCCCGCGCGGTCGATGCGCATGCGCACCACTACCCTGCCCTCGCGCCCCCCCGCGGCGGGCGGGTAAAGCTTGTGCCGCTGAATCCAGCCCGAGATCTGTTGCTCATAGCGCGCACGCACCGCCTCGGCCTGTTGTGCGGCAAGGCTTTGCGCAGCGGTTTGCCCGGCAGGCGCACTTGTGGGCACGGTGGGCGCAGCGCCCACTTCACGCACATATTGCTGCGGGGTGGGCGCAATCGCGGGGGCTGGTTTCTCGACCGGCTTCGACTTCACTGGGTTTGGCTTTGGCGTGGGTACAGGGGTTGGTTTTGCCACCAAGGGGCCCGGCACCACCGGCGCTGGCACATTGGGCGCTGCCTGCCAGCTATCGGTGCTCACTGCCTCAAGCACGGGTGCCGCAACCGCCGGTGCTGCAACTGTTGGTGCCGCCGCGATGCGATGTTCATCGCCAAGCTTGAAGGTGAGCGCACGCACCGGAATATCGACGACCTTTTCGCTTGGGATCAAGGCGGCAATCACAAACACCAGCACATGCACCACAAATGCGACCCCGAGCATGATGAGAAAATGCCGCCCGGTGAGGTAGGTATTGGGCCCAATCGCGCTGCTGCTGGGCGAGAGGCTTGCATATTTCCGGGCGAGCAGCCCTTGTGTCAGGCCCCAGTTCATTGCACCACCTTCGGCCCGGAATCAGCGACGAGCGAGAGGTTCTTACCCCCCGCGCTACGAATCTGCTCCAAAAAGTCGACGAGGCTATTGGCCTCCAAATGCGCATCCGCCTTGATGGTGATGACGCGCTCGGGGTTGATGGCAAGCTGGCGTTTCAACTCCGCAAGCACAGCAGGGCCTTCAAGCAATTCATCGTTGATGATGATCTCGTTATATTTGCCAAGGCTTGCCACAATCGGCCCTTCCTGCAAGGGCTGGCCCGCATCCGCCCGCGGTAGCTCGATGGGGATGATGCTGAATTTCTCAAGATGCCCGGCCACGAGAAAAAACAGAATGATGGTAAACACAATATCAATCAGCGAGACCATGCTGATGGCGCGCAGCTTGCGGGTGTTGCGTTTAAACTCCATTATCTGAAACACTTTCTGGTGAGCGATTTATATGCGGGAAATTCTAGGAACATGGGCACACAGAACCGCAGCGTAGAAAAACTACTTGTGTTTTCGAGTACCCTTGTTAAACCTAATTTACCCATTGAAATCGCTCACCACCACTTTATCGACTTGGACATTGCGGCCACCGGTGAAGTACACCGCATCCATCACCGCCACCAGCTGCTGAACGCTCACACCCGGGGTGGTCAATATCGCAATCTTGGTATCCGGGTTATCGCCCACGCGGTCGGCCAGCACACTGTTCATTTGCGGCATGGTCATGGGTTGGTTGTTCACCCGCACCGAGCCATCACTCACAATCTCGATGCGTAATATATTCAGGGCAGCAGCAGTGCTTGCCGGGGCTTTGCCGGATGGCAGCGAAAGCTCCATCGATTCGGCAACCACAAAACTGGTGGTCAGCATCACGAACACCATGAGGTGGAACACGATGTCGATCAGCGCCGTGAGGTTCATCTCCGAGACCAGCCTGCGTCTGCGTTCGAAATCAATCACAACACCCTCCGCCGTCACTGCGAGCGCATAGCGAAGCAGTCCATCTTGGACACGCAAAGAAAGCAGGTGGATTGCTTCGTCGCGGGGCTCCTCGCAATGACAATGTGGCTATCAAATGCCATATTAAAACTTATTATAGCTCGGGTTCAACAAATGTAGCGTGCTGCTGCTTTGTGGCGCGCCGCGGGGGTTGCCAAGCAGTTCGGCCTGCTCTTCCAGCAAGCGGCGAGCGCGCTCTTCGCGCTCGAGCACTTCGCGTTTTTCCTGCTCTTTCTCGTTCTTGATGAACACATCCTCAAGCGCCAGGGTTTGAATCGTCACATCACGCATGGTGGCGCGCACGCGTTCAATCAAACTATCAATCAGGTAATAGGCCGCCATCGCCGGCACTGCGACCACGAGCCCGCCTACGGTGGTAATCAGCGCCACCCAAATACCTCCTGCGAGCTGCGAGGGGTCCACCCGCGCGCCGGATTCCGCAAGTTTAGCGAAGGCCTGCACCATCCCGATCACGGTGCCAAGCAAGCCTAGCAACGGGCCGATGGACGACGCCATCTCAAGCCCACGCATCTGTGATTCTAGGTAACGCAGCTCCGCCGAGCCGACGCGGGCAATCTCCGCCTCGCGGCTTTTCATGGTGATGTCGCGGTTCATCACACACTCGACCGACACACGCATGATGCGCGCCAGCGGCCCCTTCTCGCGCGATAGGAGTTGCGACGCATCCGTCAGCTCGCCTCGCTTGATGAGCACCATCGCCCGATCAATGAACTGGGTGTTGAACACGCCGCTAGTGATGAACTGATGTGCCTTGAAGAAAATAATACCGAGCACATAAATCGAGAGCGCCACGATCACATACATGACCCAGCCGCCCTTGACGAAAATAATATCGAGCATGTTATAGTCTCCAGTCGCTAGCAGTCACCGGTCACCAGTCACCAGTCGCCAGATGTTTTTTGAACAGAAGTTTTAGCTACGATTGCGCTCTGTGTAAACCTTGGCAGTAGTTCTGGTCGCAGTTTCTTACTGGTGACTGGCGACTAAAGACTGGCGACTAACTTAGCTTGCGCGCTTCTTCGGGCAGCATGATAGGAATCCCATCACGGATGGGATACGCAAGCTGAGCTGCGGGGGAAACCAGCTCCTGAGCCACCTCATCATAGGTCAATCGTGCCTTGGTGACGGGGCAAACCAGAATTTCAAGAAGGGCGGGGTCAAGCGTGCCTGTATGCATGTAAACTCGCTAGTTGCGCATGATGTAGAGTGCGCCGACTACCAGCGCAATCAGTAAAATAAGGCCCCAGGGTGTGCCAGTGCCTGCATTGTGCTCAGTAATCTCACCTGTGGTGGGGTCAATCCGTTGCTCGGCAGTCTCTTTTTTGTGGGGCGTGTAGTGCGAATAGGACAGGCCAGTGCCTGGCAGGCCACCCGTTGCGCGCGTTCCCTTTTTGCCGATATTGTACGTCAGGCCTTTACCACCCACCGAGACACTGCTGATGCCATGCTTGCTGATATTTAAGCGAACACCCGGCAGGAGGCCTATAGTTTTGCGAAAACGAAATCCCATACGCGCGGTCTAGCTGCTTTGCCGTGATGAGTCAAGAAAGCGAGCCCAGCGACACAGAGGCGAAGCCAATGCGTGCATCCTGAAACTGGGTAAAAAGATGTGCTTGCCCAAAAGCGGCGGCGTGCCATCACGAACGAGCATTCCATTCGCTGAGCGTATGGCCGAACTTGGCTGTGCAGGGAGGTTTCAGACTATCCATCCGCTTGGGCCATCAGGCCCTAAAGCGGATGGAGCGGGCGAAGAGATTCGAACTCTCGACATTCACCTTGGCAAGGTGACACTCTACCACTGAGCTACGCCCGCTCACGTCCGATTAGGAGCGCCACCATACGCAAGGAAAATAAAAATGCAAGGGGGGAAATGCGAAGTTTTTTTGGATAAAAAATATGGCGGTGTTTTCATTCAAAACCCGCAAGGCAGCGGTGCTTAGCGCAGGGAAATCAGACTACCGTTACTCACCCGCGCCACCGATTGTGCCGTAATCGCCTCGTCCCACTGGACGGTGCTGAACTGTTGGTTGGTAGGGGTAACCAGCGTGGTGGTGGCTGGTTGGTTGGCGCAGGCGCTGCAGGCAAGCAATGCAGCGAACGCCAGCATTCTTGAAGATAACCGCATGACTAGACTCCATCCAATGACCGCAAGTGGTTCCTTGCTTGAAGCCGTTATGGGCTATGCAGCAGGCAATGAGGAGCGCTCATTACGAAAGGCAGTCATGCGTGAGACGCATAGCTGTTAACTATATTTAAATCAGCGGATTAGATGAGTTCACTCAATGGCTGGGTGGTGTAGATAACAGATAAACACAACCTGTGGGTAGAGGCCTAGCCCACCTCAATGCTACCACCACCGCGTGGGCCGATGCTATCGACAAACGAGCCACCGCCCGCAGGGGCCCCGGGCAAGCTGCCATTTGGCAAGTCACCCGTGTACATCACGCCAGCATTCTGGGCACATTTTTTAAAATCTTCGCCCATGCCCGAAATCGCCTGCAAAAATTTATCGGCAAGCTTGGGCTTACCTTGCGGCAAGCGGGTAATCATCCCGTCCGCGTTGAAGCACTTGCCTTTGAGCGTTAGACCGCTGGTCACATCCGCATCACGCCCACCACCGGGCAGCAAGCCCGCTAGCAGCGGAATACCTTTCGCGCCGTTATTACCGCCGGCAGCCGCAAGCATCGACTGCATCTGCAGAAGTTGCTGGGTAATATCTGGTGCGCTGCCGTCAGCCATGGGTTCTCCTCACTTTGAATATACCACAACAAATATGACAGTTGTGTGACAATTGACGTGAGTGCTTAGCGAACGTGAGTAAGCTTAGAACTTACGTCATCCCCGCGCAGGCGGGGATCCATCTTCCTTTAGATAACAACTCACGCTGGATCGCGGTGTTGCTCGCGCAAACCGGGATGACAATGGTGATGGTTAGCCGTGCGTAGCCTTCCATGGCGAGTCCTTGGGAATGCGGTAGTTTTTGTCATCCCCGCGCAGGCGGGAATCCATCGCATCGCGCGTCTGCGCGAGATAAGCTGCTTTAAAAGCGGTTCATTCGGCCAAAGACTTGGCCGTGATGGATCCCCGCCTTCGCGGGGATGACGGGAGCCTAAGCAGCAAAGCTGCTAAGGCTTACCGTCAGTTAGGCCGTCCCATCTGGAAAGGGCTATCGAGCGAAAAGGCTGGCACCTCCACCTCAAAATGCTCGCCCTCGGGGGTCACCATTTCATATTCGCCCAGCATCACGCCCGAGGCGGTGCCAAGCGACGTGCCCGAGGTGTAGCTGAACACCTCGCCGGGCTTGAGCACAGGCTGCTCACCAATCACCCCTTGGCCCCGCACTTCTTGGGTCAGGCCTTTGGCATCCATGATCTTCCAGTGCCGGTTGAGCAATTGCACTGTCTGGTCGCCGGTGTTCTCCAGTTCAATCGTATAGGCCCAGACATAATGGCCATCCGTTGGCTCGGAGTGGTCGGCCAGGAAATTCGGGCTCGCAGTGACTTTGATCTGCCGGGTGGTTTTGGTAAACATCGGTTCCTTCCTTTGCATGTCGAAACACATCCGTGGATATAGTCCCATTCTCCCACGCGTACAATACCCAACCCGCAACAACCTAGCGGTGTAGGGAGGCGATGTAGATAAATTTTACGTAACTCTTAGGCCCCTGCTTTCATGAGCACTTCACCCACGCGGCGCATCATTTCCATCGATTTTTCCAATTGCTCGATGGCGATGAATTCATCGGGCCCATGCGCTTGCGCGATATCACCGGGCCCGCAAATCACCGTGGGGAAGCCGTGCTCGCCATACGCGCCCCCTTCCGTGCCATAGGAAACGGCACTTGGCGCCACGTTGCTCCCGGCCAGATGGGTAGCGAGCGTCAGGTACGGTGCATCATCGGCCAGTTTTTTCAGGCCATGCACATGGGTCAGTCGTTTGGTCTCAATCGCGCAGCCGGGATAGGACTGCGTAAGCGATTCAACCATCGCCTGCAGTGGCGCGGTGATGTCCTCCACATGCGCACCGGGCAGTGGGCGGACCTCCCAACGAATGACGGCATGATCGGGAATGATGTTGCGCGCCGTGCCTGCTTCCACAATCCCCGCATGGACGGTGCTGTAGGGGGTAGGAAATGGGCTGTGCGGGTCGGCCTTTGTGCGCTCAACTGCATTCATCTGTTCGATGGCAAGCGTGAGGTGCGCGGCAATATACGCGGCATTGATGCCCGCATCCGGCGCGCTTGAGTGCCCGGCTTTGCCAGTAATCACCGTTTCGAACGAATCAATGCCTTTATGTTCATCCACCACCCGCATCATCGTTGGCTCACCCACAATGATGAGTTGCGGTTTGATAGTATGTTTCGTGAACGCGATGGCCATGGGCTCGGCGCATTTGCAGCCAATCTCTTCATCATAGGAAAGCGCAAGCCATACCGGGCGTTTCAAATCCTGCGTGGCCCATGCCGGCACCTGCGCCAGCGCCGTGGCAATGAAGCCCTTCATATCCGCCGCCCCGCGGCCATAGAGCTTACCCGCATGTTCGCGTAAACTAAAGGCGGTGTCCTCGCCTTTTCCTTCGTGCCATATCTGCCCCACCACCGGCACCACATCCGTATGGCCGGAAAGCACAATCCCGCCTTCAACGGCTGGCCCAATACGCACCAGCAGGGCGGATTTTTCGACCCCCTGCTCATTGGTTTCATGCACCCGCGCAACATGCGCGCCATAGGGCCTCAGGTAGTTTTCGACCCATTCAATCAGTGCCATGTTGCTGCCCGCGCTCGTGGTGTCGAACGAAACAAGTTGGGCGAGGATTTCTTTGGCGGTCATGGGCTGCATGCAGCGATTCTAGTGTTACGCCGCCGTGTCGTCACGCATCATTTTCGGCAAATCGCCGATCATACCCATCGCATGCTTCATGAAATAACGCTTCAATGGCGGCATATGCTCCACCGCCACCATCCCCGCACGGCGGATGAGTGACAGGCCCGGCAGGTTGTTACTGAACAGGCGATTGAGCAAATCCGTGCTTGCCGTCATACTGAAGGAATCAAACCGCCGCCAGCGCTGGTAATGATTCAGCAGCGCCGCACTGCCTAGGTCGAGGCCGAGTTTGCGTTGCTCGATGAGCAGCTCGGCAAGCACCGCCACATCGCGGTAGCCAAGGTTCACCCCCTGCCCGGCAATCGGGTGAATGCCGTGCGCCGCATCCCCCACCAGTGCGAAGCGGTGCGCCACGAACTGATCCGCATGCATCAGTTTGAGCGGGTAGGAAAAGCGCTTACCCACCGCCTTCACCTGCCCCCAGTAATTATCCGCACCCGTGCCCACACGGCGCTGTAGCTCGGCATCAAACTCGGCGTCGCTCAAGGCCAGGTAATGCGGTGCGTCGCGCTCATGCTCGGTCCAGACAATACCGCTGCGGTTGATGCCCTCCTTCGTGGGGGCAAGCGGCAGCATCGCAAATGGGCCCGCGGGGTAAAACTTTTCGAGCGCCAATCCATCGTGTGGATTGGCATGCTCGGCCACACACACAATCGCGGTTTGCTTGTAATCAATAATGCGTTGGGCAATGCCTGCCTGTTCGCGAAGACTGCTAAAGCGCCCATCTGCCGCAATCAGTAGCGGCGCGGTGATGGTCTCGCCCGCTTCAAGCGTCACAGTCGCGCTTGCGGGCGTGGTGGTAAAGCCTAAGACCGTGCCTTCAATGAGGCGGATGTTGGCCTCACCCTCAAGGCCCGTGAACAGCGCGCGGCGCAGCGTGGCGTTCTCGACGATATAACCAAACGGCTCACCCACGTCTTTGTCGGAGTAATGCACAAAGCCAGGCTTATCTTCATCACACACACGAATATCATGAATCGGTTGCGCAAGCGGCGCAATATGCGCCCAGACACCGAGATGCGTCAGGATACGCACTGAGCCTGAGGAAATTGCACTCGTACGACCATCGAAACTCGCAGCAATTTGCTGCGCGCGCGGCAGCGGGTCAATCACCGTGACGCGAAGGCCTCCAAGTGCAAGCGCAATGGCCAGCGCGTTGCCCACCAGCCCACCACCTGCGATGATTATTTCTGTATCCATAATCGTTTGCTATCACAGCCACCCGCGCTTGCCAACTGCGAGCACGCGGCGTTCGCTACCGGTTTGATGAAAACTTGTTCATGTGCGCAGATAAAAAACGCACCAGTATAATCGCGCGGCGCATTACCAGTAAGTGACTGTAAAAAATAAAAAATGTTTCACGTGAAACATTCGCGTAAAACGGACTACTTCAGCAAGGTTTCAAGCTGGTGGGTGTCGATCCCGAACTGCATTTTATTCGCTGCAATGCTATCGCGCAGGGCGGTGCTTGCTGCATCGCTCAGCGTCTGCGAGGCTTTCACGCCCACAATCATCACATTTTTTGGGGTGTGTTCACCGCCGATAAACTCGAACAGCTTGGTGCGATACTGGTGCAGCTCCATCAGTTGTGCGCGTAAAGCATCCGTCACCATTTCTGCCATGCGCTCGCTATAGGTGCCGTGTTTGAGCATGAAATGCAGCGGGTGCGCCGCATCCACCTGCCCCATGCTACGGCGAATCTGTTTATGGCAACAGGGTGCCACCACAATCAGGCTGGCGTTTGCCTTTACCGCTTTGGCAATCGCATCGTCGGTTGCCGTGTCGCAGGCATGCAGGGCAATCACCACATCCGCGTTCGCGCAATCATAGGCAGCAATGCTGCCTTGCTCAAACCGCAAGCCGGTGAAGCCCGCCGCCTGCGCAATGCTGTTACATTTCTCCACCAAGTCGGCACGAAACTCGACTCCCACCATCTCCACGCGCCGCTTCAGCGTGTGGGTGATGTAATCATAAAGCGCAAAGGTGAGATACCCCTTACCCGCCCCCATATCGACGATGCGTAAAGTGTCGCGCGCGGGCACTTGGCCAAGCAGCCCATCCAGAATTTCAATGTATTTTGCGATTTGGCGGAATTTATCCTGCGCGGCTTTCATCACCCCGCCCGTCGCATCGGTGATGCCGAGTGCATAGAGGTAAGGTTTTCCCTCACTGCTGATGAGCCGTTGTTTCGCGCGGTCATGCGTCAGGGTGGGCGGGGCGCTCACACGCGCGGCGTGGCGGCTCAGGTGACATTTCCCCTCGCGCCGCACGAGCTTTATGTCGCCAGCGGTGGTGTTTAGCTCGGCCGCTGCGAAATGCTCCACGAGCTGCGAGGCGATGAGCTCGGCGGCTTCATGCGGCGGGTAATTCTTCACCACATCACGCGTGCGGTGGTGGGTGGTGAAGCTCAGCATCAGCGCACGCTTCACCATGATTGGCCGAATATCGATGGATTTGATGTCACCCGCAGTGGGGGTGGGCTTGCTTAAACTCAGCGTCACCAGCTGCCCACGTGCCACCGCATCGAGCATCGCGTCCGTCAGTTCAGTGATGAGTGGGTCAAGGTTCATGGGCTGTTCATAGCCC
>CAZOFC010000048.1:0-12391 GCA_964578965.1 uncultured Azospirillum sp. | reverse complement strand
GCTCAGGGGGATTACTATCATTGATAATATACGTGGAACCACCACCAACGACAATGCTGCCGCAGGGATGGTAGGAGAGTATATCAGTGCCTCAGTCCTTGCTGGCGCTGCCGTCGCCCTAACCTCAGGTGCAACTTCCAATATTACGTCATTATCACTGACTGCCGGCGACTGGGATGTTGAGGGATTCATTTATATTTCTTCCGGTGCAGGCACCAGCTTTACGGTTCAGGCGGGTGCAATCTCTAGCACATCCGCTACGTTCCCAACGCTGCCAGCCCCAGGCGTCGCTATCACTCGTACGGCCGCGTATATCCCGGGTGGTTTTGGAAACGCGATGCCGACTGGATCCATACGTCTTTCGTTGGCGGCGACCACAACGGTTTATCTGATTGCAAGCTGCACCTTCACCATCAGCACTGCCAGCGCGTATGGTAACATTCAAGCACGGAGAGCACGCTAATGGCCCACATTATTTCTTTGACCGATGAAGCGATACCGCAAGGGAATTTTATACCATCCGTTACGGTGATTGGTGGGACGCAGGAGGAATGTATCGCTGCTCTGCGCGCGCAATGCCAATTTGCAGATGATGTTGGGATTACCCTTCGTGAGGATGGCCAGGAAATTTATACGATGATTGGCGGAAACATCCAATGAACATCTCACTAGATCAGGAACAGATGAACGCTCTCAAAATTGCGGTGCTTGAGGAGCAGATGATCGGCCTGCGCGAGCAGCAACGGGTGCATAACAGTGCAACACAAAAGCGCTTTGATAGCATGGAACGCAAACTGGATGAGCTGACTGCGATTATGAACCGCGGCAAAGGGGCCTATGCGGCCTCGATCGCGCTGGCCGCTGGCATTGGGGCAATTTTGATTGAAGTCATCAACTTCGCCGCCCGTATCACCCATTCGAAATAGGTAGATTATGATTGCGCTTTTGAGTGCGTTGCTTGGGTTTTTCTCGAGCGCGGTTCCAGACTTTATTAAACTTTTTCGTGATGGCAAAGATCGTGCGCATGAAATCGCCCTGCTAAAACTACAGATGGAGTATGACCGCGAGAAGCTTACGGTGACAAGCAATGAGTCGGCCAGTATGCGTGAGCAGCAACTTCAGGCCATCGAGATGCGCACGCAAACGCAGCAGGAAGCGATTTTAAATGATCGTGTGAAAGAGAGCATCACGGGTATTCATTGGGTGGATGCGCTTTCAGGGTCGGTGCGGCCGATGATTACCTATGCGTTTTTCGCGCTTTATGTGCTCGTTAAATGTGCTCAATTTTCTATTCTTCTGAGCCCTGGCCTCCCATGGCAAAACAACCTAAGCGTAGCCCAAGCACTGGTGAGTTTATGGACCGAAGAGGATATCGCGATATTCTCGGCAATCATGGCGTTCTGGTTTGGTAGCCGCGCCTTGATGAAGGCAAAAAAGTAAATGCGAACGGGCAGCGCAGGGCTAACCCTCATCAAGCGGTTTGAGGGGTTTTCGGCAACGCCGTATCTTTGCCCTGCCAACATCTGGACGATTGGCTATGGCCATGTGATTCTGGCCCATGAACGCGATTTGCTAACGCAGGTGGATGAAGTGCAGGCCGAGCGATTGCTGGTGCAGGATGTGCGTGCAGCGGAACGAGGGGTGCAAAACTTAATAACAATCCCGCTTCGCCAAAACCAGTTTGATGCGTTGGTGTGTTTCACCTTTAATTTGGGCAGCGGAACACTGCAGCGCAGCACCTTACGGCGTGTCATCAACCGTGGGGATGAGGATGAAGTGGCTGGCCAATGGCGGCGGTTTGTTTGGGCGGGTGGGCGCAAGCTTAGTGGCCTAGTGCGACGCCGAGAAGCAGAGCTAGCCCTATATTTTTCTTAATAACCGAATTGCTGTTGAAAGCGCGCGGCATTGGCGGCGGATAGGCGCACTTCATACTCGGCAGTGGTTTCCAGTTCCGTATGTTGCATCACTTGCCCATTGGCATAAAGCCAGGCAATGGCGCGGCCATTCGCATGGGGGATGGCATAGTGATAGGTGGCGAGCAGTTCGCTGGATAGTTTTTGGTCAATGAGTTGGAGTAAATCGCCGCAGCCAACGCCTGTGATTGCGGATAGGGGCATGGCCCCCTTGGGCGCGAGATAAGGCTCACGGTTATGGTCCGCACTCCATTGGTCGATTTTGTTATGCACTTCGATCAGGTGTTCAAGTGAGCCATCTTTACCGAATAAGCTTTTAAGGACACCCATCACATCATCGCATTGGGCTTTGCTGTCTTCATGCGCAATGTCGCGCACATGAAGCAAAATATCCGCTGAGGTCACTTCCTCGAGCGTCGCGCGAAACGCGGCGATGAGTTCGGTGGGTAGGTTAGAAATAAATCCTACCGTATCCGACATCAGCACCTTAAGGCCCGAGGGAAGGGTGGCTTCACGAATGGTTGGGTCAAGCGTGGCGAAGAGCATATCCTGTGCGACTACATCCGAATGCGTCAGGCGATTAAAGAGAGTCGATTTCCCGGCATTCGTGTAGCCCACTAGGGCAATGAGCGGATAGGGGACGTCCCGCCGTGTGGCGCGGTGGAGGGTGCGGGTGCGCACCACATTTTCCAGCTGCTTTTTGATCTTGATGATGCGGTCGCCGATCATCCGCCGATCAAGCTCGATTTGGCTTTCACCCGGGCCACCGAGGAAGCCAAAGCCGCCGCGCTGGCGCTCAAGGTGCGTCCAGCTTCGTACGAGGCGCGACTTTTGATAGGTGAGGGAAGCGAGCTCGACTTGCAGTTTACCCTCGGCGGTGCGGGCGCGGGCGCCGAAGATTTCGAGAATCAGCGCGGTGCGATCGATCACTTTGCAGCCGAATGCTTTTTCAAGGTTGCGTTGCTGCACGGGGGTGAGAGAGCAATCTACAATCGCCAAACCAATCTCGTTTTCTGCAATCAGTGCGGCAAACTCCTCGGCCTTACCCTTTCCGATATAAGTTGCGGGGGTAACTTTCTGCAAACGCACCAGGGCTGCATGGTTAACATCGAGCGCAATCGCATGGGCAAGGCCGACCGCTTCCTCAAGCGAGGCGTGCAACGAACGCTCGGGCCGTTCGCGCGAGGTGACGACGGGATGGATAACGAGGGTAGGGGTGCTCAATGCTTAGGCGCTGGGTGCTGCATCCGCCGCGGGTGCATCGCCTTCATCTTCGCCCTTATAGAGGCTGATGTTGGTGGATGGCACGATAGTGGCGATGGCATGTTTGTAAACCAGCTGCACTTGCGGGCTACGACGCAGCACCACGCAGAAATTATCGAAGCCCGAGATATTGCCTTGGAGTTTGACGCCAGAGGTTAAAAATACCGTCACGGGCACTTTTTCCTTGCGCAGAGTGTTCAGGAAAACATCTTGAATATTCTGGTTTTTTTCGGTTGCCATGCGGTGCCTCTTGCTTTGCGTTTTGCTTGTTTTTACGGGCGTTTTATTTCCTAAAACTGCACGGGTTTTAGTCAGTTTGGCTTGCCAATGCAAGCATTTAGCACGGGTTTTGCCCTAAACGATTGAATCTTAACAAAACCGTCACACTTCTTAACCTTCGTTAATGCTATTCTACACTCATTACTTGGATGTTAACCCGCACGGGTTCACGCGATCTAGGTGGCGCCGCAGCGAAGGCTGCCCAGCGACGCCGATGTTACCAGTTTCTTCTGTGCGAGGAAAAGCTTGGGGTGGTGGGGAAACTCACCACCTTTTTTTTACGCCTTGAGAGCGCTGCATTGTCAACACGTCATTGCGAGGAGCCTCGCGACGAAGCAATCCAACTGCTTTCTTTATCGGGCCAAGGTGGATTGCTTCGCTATGCGCTCGCAATGACGCTCGTGGCTAGGCCGCGTCACTTTCTGCTGCAAACTCAATATAAATCCACATTGGTCCAGCATTAACCTGCTTCATGGAAGTAGACCGCATGTTCGATAGAGTCGCATTTCTTATATTACCCGCGCCTTTAACATCCTCTAGCCAGCTTGAATCCTGTATCCCGTTTGGCTCGATAAAAAAGGCTAATTCATCGATGGGATATTTGATAGAGCGATTGGATTCGGATTTTGCTTTTCGAATGCAATCCAACACTTCAAGAGCAAGTCTTCCTGATTCTTTTGCAGCGTTATCCAGCGGATAATCCCCAGCCTTCGGCCATTGGCCCATGGCGTGGAGCGAGCCTTTGGCGGCATAGCTATCCGCGAAAATATGGCTGTAAAGTTCTTCCGTCACATGCGGCGTGAAGGGCGCATACAATTTCAAAATGCCATCGAGCACATAGTAGAGCGTGCGTACGGCGGATTGTTGGGCAGCGGCACTCGCCGAGCCATCTTCGTTATAGACACGCTTTTTGATGAGCTCGAGATAGTTATCGCAAAAATCCGCCCAGAAGAACTGGTTGGTGGCATCCAGCGCATCGGCATACTCATAGCGCGTGAAGGCCTCGGTGGCCTTGGCGACGGTTTCGTGCAGGCGGCTTAAAATCCAGCGGTCGAGCGTTTCGGTAATCGCCGCATCGGTTGCGGCATTCGTTGGTGCGCTGTTCATTTTGCTTAGGTGGATGGCGGCGAAGGCAGTCGCGTTCCACAATTTGCCAACGAGTTTTTTGCCGATTTTGAGCAGGTCGGGCGAGAAGGCGGTATCCTGCCCCAAGCGCGAGGTGCCCGCCCAATAGCGCACCGCGTCCGTCCCGCGCTCTTCAATCAGCGCGACGGGGGTGACGACATTGCCCTTCGATTTACTCATTTTGGATTTATCTTCGGCCAAGCACCAGCCCGAGATCATCAGGTTCTTCCACGGAATATCATCGTTGTGCAGGTGCGCTTTGACGATGGTGTAGAATGCCCAGGTGCGGATGATTTCATGCGCTTGCGGGCGCAAATCGGCGGGGAAGAGTTTGCTGAATCTATCTAATTTCTTTGCGTCATCCTCGGATGTATTCCGAGGATCCATGGTTGAGCTGGATTCTCGGGACAAGCCCGAGAATGACGATGAATTTGATATAAGGCCTGCACTTAACTGCGGGCTGATGGATGACGTGGCCCATGTGTCCATGACGTCGGCATCGGCAGTCACTTCGTCGCGGCTGTAGCCAGCAGGCAAATCAACGAGTGGATTGCATGGCAACTGTTCAGGAGTTGCATAAATAGCTTTCCCAATTTCGCCTTCGCGCAGTGAGTACCATACCGGAAACGGCACGCCGAAATAGCGCTGGCGGCTGATGCACCAATCCCAGTTCAGGCCATCAATCCATTGCTCGATGCGGATACGCATCCAGTCCGGGTTCCAGTTACATTCGGCGGCTTTTTTCTTCAGTGCTTCTTTTTTATCGGTCACCTTCACGAACCACTGCGCGGTCGGGATGAGTTCGAGCGCGGCACCTGAACGCTCGGCACATTTTACGGCGTGGGTGATGGCTTCTTGTTTGCGAATGAGGTCAGCCTCTTTCAACAGCGCAAGAACCGTTTCGCGCGCACCGAGATGTTTGGGGTCGGTGTTCGAGACTTTTTTGCCTTGGAGCATGCCCCACGGATTGTCATGCCGTTGCACAACGGCATCCCGCTTTTCGGAATCAGGAAGCTGGACCCCGTCGTTCGACGGGGTGACGCTATGTAAGTGTGGTATGGCTTCGGGCAAACCCGTAAGGTCCATTTTCCCGAACTTATTAATCACCATGCGCATCGGCAAATTGTGCTTGCGCCATTTTTCGATGTCTTTTTCATCACCAAAGGTGCAGCACATCATTAGGCCGGTGCCTTTTTCAGGCTCGACAGATTCATCGGTGAGGATTGGCACGGCAAAGCCAAACAGCGGCACCGTGGCGCGCTTGCCTTTTAAGTGCGCATAACGTGCATCATCGGGGTGATAGAACAGGGCAACGCACGCAGGCAGCAGTTCGGGCCGTGTGGTGCCAATCACCAGCTCTTCGCCGGTTTCGACACAGCTAAAGGCAATATCCGTGAAGTGGCTGGGCAGCATTTTATCTTCCACTTCCGCCTGCGCGATGGCGGTTTGGTCAACGGGGTCCCACAGCATGGGTTGCTGCTTGCGATACACATGGCCTTTATTGACCAAATCTAAAAACGAGAGCTGCGACAGGCGGCGGGAGTCATCGCTGATCGTGTGGTATTCTTGGTCCCAATCCACACTCAGGGCGATGGATTGGAAGAGGGTGCGGAATTCCACGCGGGCTTCCTCGGAAACGCCGAGGCATACATTGATGAAATCCTCGCGGCTCATATCCGTCGCGCGGATTTTTTTGGTTTTTTCGACGAGGCGCTCGGTGGGCAGGCCGTTATCGTCGAACCCCATCGGGTAGAACACGTTCTTGCCGTTCATGCGCTGGAAGCGGGCGATGAAATCCGCCTGCGTGTAGCTGAACACATGGCCCATATGCAGCGTGCCCGAAACCGTGGGCGGCGGTGTATCAATCACATAGCTGTCTTCGCGCGCCACCTCAGGCTTCCAGGCATAGGTGCGTGCGGCGAGCCAATGGGCCTGCCATTTTTTCTCGACCGCCGCTTGGTCGTATTGTTGCGCGAGGGGGAGCATTTTGTGGGTGTACTGTGTCATAGGCCGCGATGTTTAGCGGCGCAGGGCGCGGCTGTCAAAGCCTGTTCTAATGCATCACCACATCATTCTTTCGTGCTGCGCTGCGCGTGGCCGCGGCACCATCAATAAAGCGGCCCATGGATGGAAAGATGGAGAGGGGGCTGGTCCCCTCGCGCGTGCGCACGTGCGGGTTTGCCCCATGTTGCAAAAGCAGTTTTGCCATGGGCACATTTTTCTCGAGCGCTGCAATGGCAAGTGGGCTCACCTTCGAATCGGGAATGAGCGCGTTTGGGTTGGCGCCAAAATTCAGCAAGCTTTTGGCCAGCGGCATGGCATCATTCAGCACCGCATGATGCAGCGCGGTGGTGCCCTCATGGTCGAGCGCATCGAGTGGGCAAGATTTTTCGATGAACAGCGAGGTAAGGCCAATCAGGATATTTTCTGAATCACAGGATATAGATTCAGAGGCCAAGGCGTGCAGCGGGGTTGCGCCATAGACATCCATCACTGCGCAGCTTGGCATTTTGGTAGCCAGCATCTTGGCAATTTCCCAGTGGTGGCGGCGGATCGCGCAATGTAGCGCCGTGCGCATTGGAAGGCCGCACAAAAAGGCCGGGGCCGCACCTTGTTCAATGAGCCATTGAACTAAGCGGGTGCGGCCCAGGCGAGTGGCCTCCATCAAGGCTGTCGAATGACGGAGGGGATGAAGTGTATCGATCGAAACACCGTGCAGCAGCAAATCGCTCAGCAATTCGGTATCGTCCGCCTGAACGGCGGCAAACCATGCATACGCACGGGAGAGGGCAGGCGGCGTTGTTTCACGTATCATGTCAACCCCAGATTGTTATGAATCGGCATTGCTTGCAACCAAGGGTATAAAGCTGTCGATGAAAAATGCAACTTCAAAACGTATCTTGTGTATAGAATGCAACTATAGATTGTATCAGTCATGCATTTCGCGGCATCGAAACAGAATGAATACAGCGCGATAGCTATTCTTGAAAAAACATGCCGTGAAAGGAGGGAGCGACCCGAATCGGCATCCATGGATGCGCTTTAGTCGGCTGAAGTCTTCCTCGCTTGGCAAGACTCCCATGATTTTCTGGTCATTTCGTGCTAGGCAGCTTTCCTTCGCTGCCGTCGGCAGCTCGTTAATAGAACATATCTGCTAATATGAACATAGCCAAGGTGTTGCTCCAGCCCGTCGTCGCCCTATGGGCTATGCCGGGCACTGCTTCGCCAAAGCTCTCAGGCTTTACTTGGCTGCGCCACGCAAAGCCCGTCAGGGCGAAGCGTGGTGCGGATAGAGGGACTTGAACCCCCACGCCTTGCGGCGCCAGAACCTAAATCTGGTGCGTCTGCCAATTTCGCCATATCCGCATCATACAAAACCCGTCATACTCGGGCTAGTCCCGAGTATCCATCAAAAAAAGATGGATCCCGGCCTGCGCCGGGACGACCGCTTGTTTACCGCGTGCAAGCTCGCGGACCAAGCTGGTCGTTTCGCCATATCCGCACGCACACGGCGGCATGTATAGCCTTGCGCCGCGAATTCGCAAGCGCTATTAGCGGGGCATATCACTCCATCGACAAGGAAGCCCTATGCGCACCAAAACCATCCTCACCGCGGCGGATGCAGCCACCATCATTGCTGCAGCGAAGGCAGAGGCAGTCGCCAAAAACTGGAATGTCAGCATCGCCGTGACGGATGAAGCAGGCTACCTGATCCATCTCGAGCGGATGGATGATGCGCCGCTGCCGAGTGCCGAGATTGCCCTGCTTAAGGCGCGCACGGCAGCGATTGCCAAAGCCCCGACCAAAGCCCTTGAGGAAGTGGTGAAAGACCGCCCCGCCGTTGCCCTCATGCCCGGCCGTTTGCCGGTGCAAGGTGGTGTGCCCATCATACATGATGGGGCATGTGTCGGTGGTGTTGGCGTCTCAGGCGTGAAATCACATGAAGATGAAATCGTCGCCATCGCTGGCCGTGAGGCGTTGCTAGCGAGCGTTGCTTAGCGCCGAATATCGCCCATGATGGCTGGCTGCTGTGTTGCTTCAACCCAGTTCGCTGCCCGTGGGCGCGGCATCGGCGGCATCGGGTATTTTTCCTGCTTGCGGTTGCCGAAATAGCCAATCGCCGCCGCCGCGACGACACCACCCGCGAGCAACAATTTCCCGCGCAGTGGGCTGTGCTCGACCGCATTGCTTAGATAGCTAATGCGGCGGCCACCATTCAGTTCGGCACTGCTGTAAACGGGGCCTGTGATCAGCTTGATCGACGAAGTTTCGGCGCCTGATGCGAGGCCAGACGCAGTAGGGGGAAGCTTGCCGTTAGCCGTTGGGTGAAGTATCGGTAAGTTAGGCGTTTCAGCAACGTTTTCAGCCGCCTCAGCCGTTGGGCCTGCGAGCAGTTTAATCACCTCAGGCGCTTCTGCGCTGGCTTCTGGTATGGCAGTGGCAGGTTTGCCTTTCACCCAGCCTTTCATTTTTCCAAAGATCCCAGCGGTAGCCTCCCGCGCACGGCCAAACGCCGCGCCGATTTTTGAGGTGCGCTCGGGGACAATAACCGCAGGCGGCGTGAATTTGGGACGCTCGAAAAGATCAGCATAGACCGCTTCATAGGCGTCATGAAGGCGCTGCCACTCATGCCCCGCTCTGGGTGATGTCGCTCGCATATCGCCAAGCGCGGCTAATTTTGCTTCGAATGCAGCCATCGTCGCCGTTTGGCTGCTGTGGGGCGTAATACCGAGAATCTTGAAAGGGTCTTTCGTACTGAAAAGTTTAGAGAACGGCAGTAACAGTCGCTCGCCAAGGTTTGCGCTCTGTGTGCTCAAGTGCTGGCCGATAGTAACCTTAGGTGCCTGAAACGAAGCACGCGCAGTTGCTTTAGCCGAGGCGACGCGTGCCGCTTTGCTTGCGGCTGCCTCCGCCTGAACAGCCTGTGCCGATGAAATTCTTTCAGCATTTGCTTCAATAGCAGCAGCTTTGCGCGCGGGCACGGTAGCTACGCGCTCCGCTTCCGCAGCTTTGGCTGCAGCGAGCTTTTCCGCTGATGCGGTGCGCATTTCTGCACTGCGCTCGGCGCGTGCAATCTGTCGTTGTGCTTCCGCAGCCTTGGCTGCAGCGAGCTTTTCCGCTGATGCGGCACGCACGGTTTCGGACGTCACTTTTCCAGCCGCCGCGAGATTGGTAGGCTTTATGGGCTCAGGTGTTGGAATCTGTTCAGCGGTGAGCCTGATATGCGTTTTGCCATCGAGCATCGGCTCAAGCGGTGCACCGCGTGCAGTTTCTACCAACGGTAGCGCTTGAGGTTCTCCGATCGCTTTGGCGGCGGAGGGGCGCGTGATGCGGGCTTTTAGTTTGCCCATAGCACCGGTGGTGGATTCGCGCGCACTGCGCCATGCAACGGCGATTCGCTCACCAAACCCGGTGCCGGTTTTAGCAACACTAGTTCGGATGCTGCCAAAGTGGTTCGGTGCTGACGCGCCAGCGAGACGCTCGTTCAGTCTCTCAGCAGCTTCCAATTCCGCAGTTTCGCTCGAAGAAAACATACGATGGAGTTTGGCATCATAATGTGCATCATATGCCTCCTTGCCGCCGATGGCCGCCAGTGCAGCTTCAATTTCTTGTGCTTTTGCAATAGCGGCAGGACTCCTCATTGAGAGGTCATGGTCTAAATTTTTAAGAGCTTCGTTTTTCGCTACTAGTAAATCTGCGTAACTTACTCCACCACGGTATGGTTGGTCCAACGCAACCCAAAAACGTCTGATAATGTCTTCACTCATGGCATCGGCCCAAACTTGTTCATCATACCCATTTTACCAGCAACACGCGGCTAGAAATGTGAAGAATTGATGACAAAATCAAGGTATGTGAGGCCAAATGGAGGGGCTGGTGTTGGGTGCATGGGTAATTTCATGCTTCAGCGAACAGCAATCCTAGTCCCATGCTTGGATAATTAGCCGCCTTTTACTGGCGATAAGTCCATCCCTCTGGTTTCAACGCGTGTTGACCATGTAGGTTCAATCGCAGGCTGACTTGCCAGCTGATGTAATGGGGAACCCGGCGGTTGTGTGCGCAACAAATGCTCGCGCAGCGGATTCAAATTCGGACGACCCTCTGGCACCAACCATGAGGCTGCCGACTGATCAAACGCTTCTAGCTGTCTGGCATACATTGTGTATATCTGCGTATCGAGTTCTGTGTTGCACACATGCCCGTAACTCGATAACGACGCCCCGCCTTGGATCGTGTTAGCAGGTGCAACAAGAACTATCCTACCGTCCTCTTCAACTCTGCTGTGGGGGCTGAATGAAGTATCGCTCTTTTCTAGGTGCGAGTATTGTTCAGTCGCAGGGTCATAAGTCACGCCAGCTGAAGCCTCGACCTGCGCAAGGCCTGCTTCGATAGCAGCTATTTTTTCTTTCGCAATAGTGCTCGCATGTATGGCCATGCTATCTTTAGCCAATGCATCAACGCTTGCAACGGCTTCTTGTCCTAAGTGGCTCGCGAAATCCCTGAGGGTTGCAGTGCCGACTAGATTGGCCACAATAGGATTAGGCAGGGCATCCAGAAGCTTGTTGAAGGCTGTTAACTGAGCCGGGGCATCCTGCCCAAACGCATGCTTAAAAAAAACATCCGTAAAAATAATCGGCAGCTGGCCTTGCTGCATGAGAAGCTCAATCGTTGAGGGTTCCTTGCTGCCACCAAAAAGGCTCGCAGCACTTTTGGGGCGGTAGAGCAGCATTTCAGGAGTTAGCTTGGCCTTATCTTTGATTAAAACTGAATACAGCTCAGAGAATTGGCCAGCAGCAACCGCCTGATAAAAAAGTTTCGCCCAATAGTTTTCATCGCGGATATCACGTTGCTTGCTGAACTCCACGATTTGTTCAAGACGCTCTACTTTTTTTGCATCCGCCCTTGGGCTAGGGCTAAAACCATATTCTTTGTAAAGAAAATTTCGACACTCAACTGGCAAGGAACGATATGTTTTAGAAAATTCTACAAACAATACTGGCAGTCGATTACCTGCGTTGCTTAATAGATTCTCTAGGGATGGCAAATGTCGTGATGCGCTTGATATGTAGTCTTTAGTAATATCTGTTTGTTTATCTGAGATAGTTATTTGGGCTGCTTCAACAGACTGCTTTGCAGTATTTTCTGTTGGGTCTGTCGCAGTTAACCTCTCAGAAATGTTGCCCTTTTTATCAACCGTGCGCGAAGTATCAGCTCTTGTGCTATGACCCAATACCTGTTTAATTCGCTCGTTTCCGAGTATTGTCGCAACTTGCCATGGTGTTCGCCCATGGATGTTTCTGGCTTCTAGCAAGTCCGGGCATGCTTCTGCCAGATAGCTTGCGACTTGTAACCTATTCTCGATTACTGCCAGATGAAGATATGTTTCTTTGCTTTGGTTGACGTCTCTTAAACTTCCAATGCTATTGATACATTTTTCTAAATTTTCAGGGTTGCCCGCCTCAACCGCTTGAACTAGCAGGTCGAATTTATCTCTATGTGACATTCTTTTGGACACGCTGCTACTCCAACGGAACTGCGCAATTCTGTGTATCTTAGCTCAAATAGTTTAATGTACCGTTAAAATCCCCGTAGTTTCAGTGCTCTGGGCCCGCTGACCCCAAAAACCCCTTGCCGGTAGCTAAACCCTGTGCCAATAAGCCCACCGACGAAACTTTACCCATTTAATGAGAGCGTATCATGCAAATCACTGCCAAAGAACAATCCGGCCTCAGCCACAGCTTCAGCGTTGTTGTCCCCGCAAAAGATGTCGAAACGCAAATGGAGAGCGAGCTGCAATCGCTTGGCAAAAA
>CAZOFC010000047.1:0-12494 GCA_964578965.1 uncultured Azospirillum sp. | reverse complement strand
CTTGGCGTGGGTGGCAATGGCAAGCGGAAAGCCCACATAGCCCATGCCCATGATGGCAATGGTTGCATCGCACGCGGTCAGGCGCGCAAGAAGTGCGGACACATCGACGGTCTGGTTCAAGCGTGGTGCGGTGGTTTGTTTCATGACGCTGCCTTGTTTTTGATGGGCCGTGCATACTGCCCGCGGCCTATTAAGGCAAGGAAAACGTGGGTTATTTGCCGCTGACTGTGGTGTAATAATACTCCGCGGCGCGCTCCAGCCCCTCGCTCACTGGCACTGTGGGGGTATAGCCCAGCAGGCGCTCAGCTTTGCTGATATCGGCCATCGAATGCCTCACATCACCCGCCCTAAACTCGCGGTAGGTGGGGGTCGCGTTTCCAATCTTCGGGTTACGTTTGGCCACCGCATCACGAATATCGGTGAACAGGGCATTGAGCGTGGTGCTGCCACCAGCGGCGATGTTATAGACCTCATTCACCGCTTCAGCATTATCCGTCAGCGCGGCGCGAATATTGGCCTGAATCACATTATCAATATAGACAAAATCACGCGTGGTTTCGCCATCCCCATTAATAAACACTGGCTCGCCGCGCACCACTTGGTCAAACCATTGGGGGATGACGGCGGCATACGCGCCTTTGGGGTCCTGCCGCGGGCCGAAGACATTGAAATAACGCAGGCCAATCGGCTCCATCCCGTAATTGAGGGCGAATACATGCGCATACAGCTCGTTCACGGTTTTGGTCACGGCATAGGGCGAAAGCGGCTTGCCGATGAGATGCTCGACTTTTGGCAGCGTTGCATCGTCGCCATAGCTCGCGCTGGAGGCGGCATAGACCACACGCTTCACGCCCGCATCACGCGCGGCGAGCATCACATTCAAAAAGCCGGTGACATTGCTTTGGTTCGCCAGCAGCGGGTCATCGATCGATAGCGGCACACTGCCCAGCGCCGCTTGGTGCAGCACCCGACCAACACCAGCAACCGCTTTCTGACAATCTTCAAGGCTAGAGATATCGCCTTCAATCAGCGTGAAATTCTGCCATTGCGCTGGCGTTACAAGCGCCATAACTGCCTCTAAGTTCGCGCGGTGGCCCGTCGCGAAATTATCAAGCCCCACCACGCGCTGGTTGTGCTTAAGTAACGCCTCAAGCAGGTTGCTGCCAATGAAGCCCGCAACCCCGGTGATAAGCCAAG
This sequence comes from uncultured Azospirillum sp., assembly GCA_964578965.1. Lineage (GTDB taxonomy): Bacteria > Pseudomonadota > Alphaproteobacteria > Rickettsiales > UBA3002 > QFOX01. The sequence goes on along the minus strand of CAZOFC010000047.1, from coordinate 11,297 downwards.
GAGTGGCATTGAGGGCGAGGCGAGCGGCGAGGTCATCAGATAGAGTCATACCTTAACGCATACACAGCAACGGCGGCCTTCGCAAGTTGTGGCTGCAAGCCCACTGGTAATTCTTACAATCCTCGATTAGAAACCTTCCATGCAGCGTAAAAAAATTGCCATCGTTCAATCGAACTATATTCCGTGGAAAGGGTATTTCGACCTCATCGCCGCGGTGGATGAGATGATTATCTATGACGATGTCCAGTTCACGAAGAACGACTGGCGCAACCGCAACAAAATCAAATCCCCGCGCGGGGTCGAGTGGTTAAGCATTCCGGTGGGGCAAAATATCAGCCGCCGCATTTGCGATGTGGCGCTGCCAAACACGGATTGGCGCGCCGACCATTGGCGTAAGCTACATGCCTATTACCACGCCGCGCCGCATTTTAATGAAGTGGCTGCGATGCTCGCCCCATTTTATCAGCAAGCGACGCATACGACCTTGACCGAATTCAACCGTGCTCTGATTGAGGTGATTTGTGCTTATCTGGGCATCACCAGCAAAATCAGCTATGCGTGGGATTATCCGAGCGTTGAGGGCAAAACCGAGCGGCTGGTGAGTTTATGTGAGCAGTCAAGAGCTGCGGTGTATGTCTCTGGCCCAGCGGCCAAGGATTACCTCGATACCAGCCTGTTTTCAGACAAAGGGATTGCGGTAGAATGGTTCGATTACGCGGGCTATCCGGAATATCCGCAGCTACACGGCAGTTTCGAGCATGCTGTCAGCGTCCTTGATTTGCTGTTCAATTGCGGCAAGAATGCACGAAATTTTATGCACATGGAGCGCGCGTGAAACTCTCGATTGTAGCAACGCTGTACAAATCTTCGGCCTATATCGAAGAATTTCATGCGCGGGTGAGCAAGGCGGCATCAAGCATCACCGCCGATTATGAGATTGTACTGGTGAATGATGGCTCGCCCGATGACTCGCTAGCGAAAGCGATTGCGCTGAGCGCAACGGATAGCCATGTGGTGGTGGTCGATCTATCGCGCAATTTTGGCCATCACAAAGCGATGATGACCGGCCTGATGCATACCAAGGGTGCACATGTATTTTTAATTGATTGCGATTTAGAAGAGCCGCCCGAATTGCTGAGTGAGTTTTGGGCTGCCGCCATGGCCGACCCCGCAACGGATGTGTTTTATGGCGTGCAGCGCGCGCGCAAAGGCAATGCGTTCGAGCGCATCTCGGGCGGGCTTTATTACACGGTGTTCAACGCACTTTCTGCCATCAAAATTGAAAAGAACATGAGTGTCGTGCGCATCATGACGCGGCGCTATGTCGATCATCTCATCCAGCACCGCGAGCATGAGCTGGTGTTCGTGGGCCTTGCCGCACTGACGGGCTACCAGCAAAAATCGATTCCCTTCGACAAATCAAGCAAAGGGGAAAGCGCCTACACCCTGATGCGCAAGATCGATATGGTCGCCAACAGCGTGGTTGCGTTTTCGAACCGTCCGCTGGTGCTGATCTTTTATCTCGGCCTTGCCGTGACTGCGATGGCGCTTTTGGTGGTGCTTTATACCCTATCCAGCTACCTGCTGTATGGGGGGGCAGTTTCCGGCTATACCTCGCTCATTGTGTCTCTGTGGGTGCTTGGCGGCCTCATTCTCTCGTCGCTCGGGGTCATTGGCATCTATCTGGCGAAAATGTTCAATGAAGTGAAGGATCGGCCCTACACGATTGTGCGCGCGATTCATCGGGGCGAGGCATGAAGCAAAAGCTCGTAATTTTTGGTATTGGCGATATTGGCGAACTGGCCGGCTATCTTTTCGAACGCGATGGGGTTTATGACGTGGTGGGCTTCACGGTCGATCGTGAATACGCCAAAGAAACGACATTCATGGGTAAACCACTGGTGCCCTTCGACGAGGTGGCATCGCATTTCCCGCCCAATGAATGCAGCATGTTCGTCGCCATCGGCTACAGCAAAATCAACGCGGTGCGCGAGGCGAAATATCTCGCGGCAAAAGCGGCAGGGTATGCGCTTGCCAGCTATATCAGCCCGCACGCGACCGTATATGAGAATGCACGCATTGGTGAAAATTGCTTCATTTTTGAAGACAACACCGTGCAGCCATTCGTGACGATTGGTAACAATACGATTTTATGGAGCGGCAACCATATTGGTCACCACACCACGATTGGTGACCATTGTTTCATCACTTCGCATGTAGTGGTCTCTGGGCGCTGCACTATTGGTAATCACTGCTTCATCGGCGTGAATGCAACGCTGCGCGATCATCTGAGCATCGGCGCACGCTGCGTGATCGGAGCGGGCACCGTGCTGCTCAAGGATGCCAGTGACGGGCAGGTGTTCATCGCGCAATCGACCGAGGCATCGGCCGTGCCAAGTCATCGCTTACGGGGAATCTAATCATGCAATGGCGCAAACTAGGCCATATTTTTACGGCTGATAACCATAGTGACTGGATGTTCAGCCACGCGATGATTCCTGTGGCCGAGCATTTAGGGGGCGATACGTACCGCATCCATTTTTCGCCACGTGATAAAAACAATCGTGGCCACGGCGCGATGCTTGAGATCGATATGCGTGACCCAACCAAGGTGGTGCATCTTCACACCAAGCCAACACTTCAGCCCGGTGCGCTTGGATGTTTTGATGATAGCGGGGCATTGCCCAACGCACTCGTCAAGGTGGGTGGCCGCACGCGGCTTTACTACACGGGCATCAATGAAGGGGTGACGGTCAAGATTCGCAACTCCATTGGCCTTGCGGAATGGAACGAGGGTGCGCAGCGTTTTGAGCGCCTCTATCACGGACCGATCATCGACCGCACCAAGGAACAACCACATTTTGTAGCAACGCCTGAGGTGATGTTCGATGGAGAGCGTTACCGCGCCTGGTTCACCTCGTGCGTACGCTGGGAGCCGATGCCCGAAGGCGCGAAGCATTTTTATAATCTCGAATATGCCGAATCGGCCGATGGCATTCACTTCACGCGCGATGGCCACCGTGCGATTGATTTCAATAGCGTGCATGAATACGCGCTGGGCGTGCCGCGCGTCATGCGCGATGCGGATTGCTGGCGCATGTGGTTCTGCGCGCGCGCCACGGCCGATACGCCTACCTACCGTATCTGCTATGCTGAATCAGCGGATGGCCGCAGCTGGGCGCGCAAACCCATGCAACCGGGGCTCGATGTCTCGCCCGAGGGCTGGGATTCAGGGATGGTGTGCTATCCGTTTGTGTTCGACCATGCAGGGCAGCGCTACATGCTCTATAACGGTAACCATTATGGCAAGACCGGCTTTGGTATTGCCGTGCTCGAGGGGTAAACCATGAAATTGCTGATGGCGATGCTGCCAACCTTGCTGCTGACGATTTATGGCCAGTTGATGATCAAATGGCGCGTGGGCGCATTGTTTTCAGAGCAGGAGGAGCCACTAGGCTTCAAGGCGCGTATCGTGCTGTACCTGAGCGACCCACTCATCCTCAGTGCGTTCATGAGCGCGTTTCTGGCGGCGCTGGCATGGTTTTCGGTGGCCGAGAAATATCCCGTCTCCATCGCTTTCCCCGTTTATACCGGAATTCTGTTTGCGCTCGTGGCGCTCGGCGGTGCGGTGCTGCTGAAAGAGACCATCACGCTGCAGCACCTGCTTGGCATGCTGATCATTTTGCTCGGGGTCGTGGTCATTAGTCGGGCGCTGACATGATGGATGCGCTCATCGCGCGCATTCGCGCTGAGGTGCTAACCGATGCACCGTCACTGTTGGGCTTGTTTGATACCATGGCGGGTGAAGCCCGCTTTGCGCGTGGCTGGCTTGACGCGGATATTACGCGTTTAACAAAGGGCGCAGCCATCCTTGAAGTGGGCGGGGGCATCTGCCTGCTAAGCTGCCTGCTGGCATCCGAGGGGTTCAGCGTGACCGTCATAGAACCCACCGGGGATGGGTTTGGCGAGTTCGATGCGCTGCGTGAGATTGTGCTCCGCCAGGGGGCAGAGCAGGGGGGAATACCACACGTGGTACGCTGTTTTGCCGAAGATTTCACCGCGCAGGAACGTTATGATTTTGCCTATTCCGTGAATGTGATGGAACATGTGCACAGCCCGGCACAGGTGATTGCGCGCGTGGCGGATGTGCTCAATGCTGATGCGCATTATCGTTTCTTTTGCCCGAATTATGCATTCCCCTACGAGCCGCATTTCAACATTCCCACGATCGGTGGCAAAGCGCTGACACAGCGGGTGTTCGCGCACAAAATTTTCAATAACACGCGCATGCACAACCCAACAGGGGTGTGGCAGTCATTGAACTGGATTACGGTGAGAAAGCTACGCCGCATCATGGCCCGCGAACCACGGCTAAGCATGCGCTGCAACCCCCATATTCTCAGTCAGATGTTGGAGCGTGCAACCCAGGATGAGGCCTTTGCCGCGCGCCGCTCGGGCTGGATGGTGAAGCTGATTCGTGGGTTGGTAGTGTTGCGTTTACACAGGCTTGCGTCGCTGATGCCGGTTTGCCTACAGCCAGTGATGGATGTGCGGCTCATAAAATCTGCATCGCTCACGGCGGCATCCGGCCAAAACTAAGCAGCATTCGCTTGTTTTTCAGCGTTGAATTGGCTAGACATCGTCGATGCAGATTAAATTCCTAAAAACGAATATCAGTGCGGGCGACCTGCGGCGCGTGGTCAAAGCGGTACGCTCCGACCATCTGATTAGTGGCCCCTTCACGCAAGAGATTGAGCGTGGCTGCCGCGAGTATTTCAATCAGCCCTGCGCCGTGTTCATGAATAGTGCCACCGCCGCTTTGCATGTGAGCCTTATGTTGGCGGGGGTGAAGGCGGGGGATGAAGTCATCACCACCCCGATTTCCTGGGTGGCTACCCCGAATGTCATTATGCTGTGCGGCGCCACCCCCGTGTTCGTGGATGTGGAGCCGCTCACGGGCCTCATGGATATTACCAAGGTAGAAGCGGCGATTACGCCAAAAACCAAGGCCATCATGCCCGTGCATCTCTATGGCCAGATGGTGGATATGCGTGCCCTCAAGGCCATCGCAGATAAACACGGCCTGCCTATCATCGAGGACGCGGCGCATGCGTTTGAATCCTCGCGTGATGGCGTGCGCCCTGGCGAACTCTCGTTTGCGGCGTGCTTCAGCTTCCATGCCACCAAGAACATGGCTGCGGGGCAATCAGGCATGCTGGTGATACAACATGCGCAGCACGAAGGCACCATCCGCGCCATCATTAACCAAGGTGTGGTGCGCGATGAGACCGGCCTGCGCCATATGACCATGTTTGGCTACAAATATGCCTCCTCCGATATTTCGGCAGCGCTGCTCGTCGGTCAGCTCGAACGGCTGGGCGCAAGCCATGGCAAACGCGTGGCGCTGCATGAGCGTTATGAACAATTACTGCGCGCGGCGAATATCCCCGGCGTCACCCTGCTGACACGCGTGCCGAACGCGGAGCATGGCGCGCATTTGTTTACGCTCATGGTGCCTGCCGATAAGCGAATTGCTATCATTCAAGCCATGGGGAAGCGCGGTGTGCCCACCCATGTGCATTACGAAGCGCTGCACTTGGAGCCGTATTTCCAAGCGCAATTGGGTATTCCGCGAGGTAGCCTGCCCAATGCCGAAGCGTTGGGGGATAGCATCCTCACCTTGCCGCTTTACAGCAAACTCACCCATGCGGAGCAGGACCATGTGGTGACAAGCCTTGCCGCGGTGATGGCTCATGTGAATGCCCATGCCCATGCCCATGCTGCCTGAGCCCGTGACCACAACGCACATGCCGATACGCTGGGGGCGCTTCACGCTCTACTTTGCGCTGTTCATCGGTCTGCTCGGCTTTCTGCCGCACGCGCTATTTTCCTATGAGGTCGGCAGCTGGCATTACATGGCCAATGCTTGGGATGAAGATAGCTACGCCAAATATGCGCTGATCCATCGTGATGTAATCTATCGCCTGATTGGCGCAACGATCCTGCGTCATTGGGAGGCCTGGTTCGGGTTGGATGTGACGATGACATTGTTTGATGTCGTCCCCCCCATGCTGTGCGCGGTGCTGGCCAGTGCACTGAGCTATACGGCAGGGTTTCGCAGTGGCCGTGGTTTGTTTCTCGCCAGCTGTCTGATTGTCTTTGCCATCGAGTTGCTCGGGCTTGCCAATGTGTCGATGACGGGCTCGCTGGTTGGGCGGCTGTTGCCGTTCTCAAGCTTTTCCTATCCGGAATGGGCGCGCATGCTAATGCCCAACCTGTTTGCCAATTATTTTAATCTCTATAAATCGCCTGAGCCGCAAATCACCTTTGTCATTCAGCTGACCGCGTTGTGGCTGATGCTGCGGCACGCCCAAACCCTCAAGCAGCGCTATGGATGGCAGTTGCTTTGGCTGTCGCTCAGCTTTCCCTTCATTTATGTCAGCACCGGCATTGCGCTGTTCATCGCCATGGGCGTCTATGCGGGGCTTGGCGTTCTCGTCACGCGCAAGGCGGGCTATGGCTGGTTTTTGGGCGGGGTCATCCTTTCGGCTATCTATTATCTGGCAGTGGTTGTGTTCCTCTCGCCACCGACTGAATCTGCGGCCGTATTTCTTTTTCATTCCCGCTTGCCAGCGATTTCGCCCTCACTGCTATGGGCCACGCTGGCCTTGTGGCTGAGCTATCGGCGCTGGGGGCAGCCATGGCGGGGCAAAGCTGAACACAAGGCGTACGAGGGAACCTGCTTTTTTGTGATTGCGTGCTGCGCGGTGCCCTTCATCACCCTCAATCAGCAAGTCATCACTGGGGTGATGGTGCAATCGCGCACCTGGGATAATTATACCAATCTGCCCTTCATGGCGCTGGTGCTGTTGTTGCTATGGCCCGAACTGAAGCAATGGGCGCAAGGGTGGCTGCCGTCGCGCATCCTTGGCCAGCAATGGCTTGCCCGCTATGCGGTTGCCTTGCTGGCTGCGTGGCTGGTGCTGGCGCAATATCGCATGGTGGTCAGCTTTCGCCCGGCAAGCCTCAATAATCTTGCTGCCGCGCGCCTGCTGACTGACCTGCGCACCTCGTCACAAGCGGGCTTACCTGCGCTGATGTTGGAAAATGTCGGCGATGATTCCCAGGTGGCGTTGCGCATGGGCCCACCCTTTGTGGAATCCATCGCCGGCTACCAGCAGACCATCAAGCATTTCGTTTCGCCACTGAGCGATGGGGAAGAGGCCTATGCGGAGTCCATCGCGGAGATCAAGGAACAGGCCTTTGCCTACTTCGACCGCAAGGGCCTTACCCCTGAAGCGCTCGAACGCGCGATGCTGGAGGATGCAAACCGCTTAATGGCAGGGCCGCATATCATCTATTTCTTTGCACTGATTGACTCGTGGTGGCCTCTAAGCGATCACCGGCGCGATAATGGGCCGGGCCTGCGCGAAAAAATCCCTGCGCTTATCGCGGATTACCGCAGCTTTCTTGCTAGCAAAAAACGCCGCCTGCAATTTGGCGAAATTCTATACGTGACCGAGAAAAAGCGCGAGCCACGCGCGGGCGTGCCCTGGCGCGAAACCCTGGCGGGCGAAATGACGCTGGGCAAAACCAAGCCCGTGACGGTTTATGTCTATCGCCAGACGCCTCGGTGAATGTGCTTAGCTGTCGCTTGTTAGCTCTAAACAATAGTAGTAGGGAATGCCTACTTATCAAGGTTGAACACTCTGATCTTGTCCAGAAGCATTATTCACTCTCCAATGATGCTCTCGTAACTTTGCGCAGCTATCAATAACATCAAAAGAAGCAGAGTAGGGCTCACATTGACTTCTTAGTTTATTAAGAATGCCGCTGCGAATTAGCTCGTCTGAGAATGCGGCAGGCTTTCCCTCCGAACTTGTAGCTTGTGTTCCTGACATATTCATTGCCGCTGCATGCGCATAGACATCCACTGGATTGCTTTGCAAGAGGGCGTGGAACGTCTCGTCATTTACTATACGTTGCATGTTGGCTTTAAGATGGTCTCTACCAATCAGGTAGGGATTAGATAGGAATTTTGTGTAGATTGGCAGTGCTGTTTGTATGATATGCCTACGGAACGTAGTTTCAGGAAATTGCTCTAGCGTAGGGGTAGGTTCCAGCGGCTGGGTAAAGCCTGACGAGTTCCTTACTGGTTCGGTGTAAGCAGAAGTTCCTATTGCTTCGATATAAACGGAACTTTTTGATTCATTATCCCAAGCACGGCATGCTTTGTGTAATGTACTCTCATCAGACGGCAGATTTAGGCGCTCCAGTAAATGTTTCATGATATCTTCGGGGTAAGTGCGTAGTAAAAATCCCGAGACCAGTGATAACGATTTTTTGCCGCCGTTTAGTTCAATTTCATGTTGAGCGTCGTCTATATGAGCATCCATATCACGCCATGCCGCACGTGAAAAATCACCTTGAATTTTTAATTGCTCGCTGGTGCTGCCGCCGCGGTTAGTTTCTCCTACGCGCTCACCACCGTCTTGAAGCCATGCGCCTACTTTATCGGCATATTTCCATACTTCTTCGCGGCTGAGGCCGGCGGCTCCTTTTTTCTCAAAGTGTAGGTCGTTCGCGTTACGCTCGAGTAAGGAGTACATTTGCAACTGTGGATCACGCGCTTCATAAATAAAGTGATGGCATATTGCCTTCATCTTTAGCCAGTTCTCTGCACTGAAATGGCGGGGAAGTGATTTGATGAGAATACGTTTGGGTGGGTGATCAGTCTCTAAGGCGTCTGTACTATCTGATATATGGCTACAAATCTCCTCGAAGGTGCCACGATTAGGGTGAAACGCTTCATAGAATTTAGCGTCATAGAATTGCGACAGACTTCTAAAGAGTGCGGAGCCAACCGTGCGTGGTGGGCCATCAATCAGAGTGATTTCAACATCACCCCGCTCCACTGCGTCTTTTAATCGCTGATAGCCGGTTTCCGTCATCTTAATTACCCAATTCTTCCTAATTGATGGAAGTATAGCCATCTATTCGTTAAATTTGTTTTAATTGAGATTGTCATGCAAGAAATATGCTACATGCGATTGCCAACATGCTATGCTGTAGTGATATCGAAAGCGGTAGTAAGGCGCAGGTTGCTCTCAAATTGCTGAGTGCTATACGCGACAGTGCTATCACCTTAGTATAATTTAAGCATGATTGTGTTTTGTCAAACTAGGGTTCTACCAAGCAACCTGCCAAATCCGCCATTAAAAAAGCCCGCGCAAGGCGGGCTTTTTTAATGGCGGCAGGGAGGCCGACTAACAATCTGCCAGATCGTCTATCCTTAGCCATTTTCGTGGGTTAGGTTAAAAAATCTACTCGCATTTCTACTCGCAGATAGAGTGGATTCAGCCGATACAGATAAACGTTCACTGGACTAACTAACGTTGCGATCTTCTAACAAATTACTATGGTAGTGGAAACCTAGGATTTAACATGAGCGGTATTGACCACTGGCTACATTTGGAAGAACTAAGCGTAATACAAGCGGCGCTTCTGATGGTCGGGGTTAATCCCGCAGGCATTCAGGACACCATTACACAGCACGGCGACAGGCCTGATGGCTTTGATGCGGCATTTCATGCTATCAAGAGCGCTATATTATCAAAACACCTGCGAGCCAATGAAAGTCATAGCGCGCAAGCGATCTCATATGGCATTAAACCGAACACAGAACGAGGTGTGTGGGTTGTTGGTGTGGGTGTTAAAAATGGGCAGGCATATGAGGTTCATCAGATGCCAGATTGGCATCTTACTACCGTGCGCACCGACGATCTAATTGCATGGTTAGAAAAGCGTGGTGTCTATCCAGAGTTCTTTTTTCCTATCGGGCACGCCAGTGAGCCAAGCTGTACTAACAAGAAGCACCCCCACTATTCACCGAAGCTGGCCGCCGCCTTTTCGGCATGGATGCACTTCGCTAAAAATCCTGATGCAGTTGGCCCCAAGTCCCTCAAAGCCGCTATGACAAAATGGATTCGTAGCAATGCTAAACAATTCGATTTGCTCAAACCAAACGGAGAAGTGAATGAGTTGGGGGTCAAAGAAGCAGGGAAAATAGCGAATTGGAGCACGGGTGGTGGTGCGCCCAGAAGTGTTTCAAGCACAAGAAAAACCAAGAAGAAAGTGAAGGCCGTAAGTATGGTTGCGCGTAAACCTAGGTAAGGTTTTCTTAACTTACCCGAATATTCAAAGACCTCTTTTGCTGCCATTTATCCTCGTGTTCAAACAACGAGGAGTAAACACCATGACCACCCATGAAGCACAAACAAATGATGCCAACACTCAGCAATCGATCAAAAGCCGTATTATCCGACTCAGTGACGTAAAGCGCCTCACAGGACTAAGCCGCAGTAGCATTTACGCCTACATGAAGGCGGGGAACTTCCCTAAGCATGTGCAGCTAGGCCAACGCAGTGTCGGCTGGTATGAGCATGAGGTTGATGCTTGGGTTATGTCCCGTGCCCGGATGAGCTAATGCGCAAGAAACGGCATCGTAGAGGCGGTCGTGACTTGGGCAATGGCCGGACGCAATCTGCACCAAGATATATCAAACTTCCGCATGCAGTGTTCGATCACCCCGCTGTGCAATCCCTAACTCCATCGGCTTTCAAGGTTTGGATGCATCTGCAACGGCGATACAATGGCTTCAATAATGGCAGGCTCGCGATGAGTTGTCGGGAGTGCGCTGATAGCGGTTGCATGAGCAAGAACACCGTAAGCCGTGCCCTAGATGAATTGTGGGAGCATGGACTGGTTGTGGTGACGGCGAAAGGCCAATATCGTGGTCTGTTGGCGAGTGAGTTTGAATTGACGCATTTGCCTGTCGACAAGCAGCCCCCTACGGAGTGGTATCAATTTTGGAATAAAAAGTCGGGACGGCTAAACCTCAACTCAGTCCCAGAATAGGTACATCATGCTACAAAATTGGGACATAAAGAGAATCAGACAGTCCCATAATTGGGACATCGATGACAATCATCCCCACATTTTCAGTATCAGAATTGGTACACTCTTAGTTACCATCCCGGGCTACCGCTTCAATCCAGTTAAGACGCTGATTTAGCTGCCACCCCCATCAATAGGCTAATGAGTTCTCTGTTCCGCCGTCTTAACTTCAATAAGTGTCTAATTTCTTTCAATTGGCTTAACCGTCTTTTTCATACTGAAATTCAAGCGCATCAAATTGCCTAAGTATCTGAATTTAATTGGAGCAGCGGGATACCGTTTTTGATGGCCCAATCCGCAAATGGTGCCCAGCGATGTGTTCTTGCCCGAAATGGGCGCGA
>CAZOFC010000046.1:0-12572 GCA_964578965.1 uncultured Azospirillum sp. | reverse complement strand
GCACCAGCATTGGTTTCGGTGCGGATGTACAAAATACCGACGAAGCGAAGCCCGGCGAAATGTTCCGTATGCTCGAGCCTGAGGATCTGCTCAAGTTCGGTCTCATCCCTGAGTTCATTGGCCGTTTGCCGGTGATTGCAACGCTTGATGACCTGGATGAAGCTGCCCTTAAGAACATCCTCACCGAGCCGAAGAACGCCCTGACTAAGCAGTATCGTAAGCTGTTTGAGATGGAAGGGGTGGAGCTTAAGTTCACGGATGACGCATTGACTGCTATCGCCACCAAGGCGATTGCCCGTAAGACGGGTGCACGTGGTCTGCGTGCCATCATGGAAGAAGCGCTGATGGAGCTGATGTACGACATTCCGGGCACTGAGAACGTGAATGAGGTCATCATCAATGGCGATGTGATCAATGGTAAAGCGCAAGCGGTGCTGACCAATGAAACGCCGTCAAAGAAGGCCAAGAAAAGCTAGTTCCCAACGCATATGATACGAAAAGGGGGCACATGCGAATGTGCCCCCTTTTTTATTGTATGGAATGCGACTAGTTCGTCGGGATGCCCATCATCAAGCTGCAGGCAGTTGTGGTGTTGGCGACATTGTATTCAGCCGTAGCATCGGTTGCGCTGGTGGCGCAGTTGGTAAGGAATGCAGGCTTGAGCGTGACAACGCGTCCAAAGGCAGGGCGGGCATCATCAATCTTTTTATCAACCTGAAAGGCTTCGTCAGGTTTGATGGTCGCCCCGCGCGTCAGCTTGTTGCCGTTGACGGCGCCAAACATCAGGAAGTTGCCAACATTCTGATTGTAACGGTTCGCAACATCGACCGCGTTGTAATGAAATAACGACCAGCCCGCATTGGTAATACGTGAGCGTGGGATATTGACGCCCGGCGCAGCGGTTAGGTCAGTGGTGCCAATGGTGCCAGCAGTTACACCGGAAAAGTTCCCATCAACGAGCCCTGCAAGCTGCAAGTGCTGCCAGGCACGAAATGGCTCGTTGGTGTTGGCACCAACCGCGCCCGTTGCGGTGACTATCTGCCCATCGCCATTGCCGTTGCAGGTACCGGGTATGGTGTTCGTCACGGCGGCATCGGGGCAGTTGGTGTTGTCATCGCCCCAGTAATTGGTGGCATCGAGCAGGTCACCGGGCTGGCCACCATATTGGCGCGTAAACTGCGCCACTGCTGTGGAGTATTTCGTATAGTCACTGATGATGGTTTGCACTTCAGATTGGCGCAGCAGCGAAGCGCCAGCCACGATGGCACCCACGAGAATGCCGATAATCGCAAGCACAATGCTCATTTCCACGAGGGTAAAGGCCTGACGATGATGACGGGGGGTGGATGGCATGTTTTCCTCGCGTTTATAATGGTGTGGCATCACTGGCATTGGGGGCCACGATTGCCTTGAATTAAGAAATAACCTGCATGCTTGTCTTTACAAATCCAGCAAGCGGACTATATCTTGTGTAGCATATTTTCCGCCTGCACTCACATCTATTTCACGGGTTCCCATGACATCTTCCGCGCCGCTTACCCTTGCCGTGTTGCCACTACGCGACATTGTTGTCTTTCCTGGCATGGTAGTGCCGCTATTCGTCGGGCGTGAGAAGTCCGTCAAAGCGCTTGAATCCGTGGTGAAGTCGAACAATAAGATCCTGCTCGTCAGCCAGAAAAATGGCTCGCAGGACGTCCCGACCACGAATGATCTTTACCATGTGGGCACCATTGCCACGGTGTTGCAATTGCTGCGTCTGCCGGATGGCACGGTGAAGGTACTGGTTGAGGGCGTACAACGGGCGAAAGTGACGGAATTTCTCGATACCGAGGAGTTTTACGAGGCCAAAACCGACGCGCTGGTTGAACCAGTGGGCGACGCGGTGGAAACCGAAGCCATGTTCCGCTCGGTGATCTCGAAGTTTGAGGAATACATCAAGCTCAACAAGAAGATCCAACCAGAAACCCTTGGGGCAATTGGAAAAATCACTTCGCCATCTATCTTGGCTGACACCGTCGCAGCGCATATGTCGATTGATATTCCGACCAAACAGGAGATCTTGGAAATCATCGTTGTTTCGGAGCGTCTGGAGCATGTGTATGCGCTGATGGAATCAGAGATTGGTGTTCTCAACACCGAAAAACGCATTCGTGGCCGTGTCAAACGTCAGATGGAAAAGACCCAGCGCGAATATTACCTGAACGAGCAGCTGAAGGCGATTCAAAAAGAACTCGGCGAGATTGATGAGGGCCGGGATGAATCGAGCGAGCTTGAAGAAAAAATCAAGAAAACCAAGCTGAGTAAAGAAGCCCGCGAGAAGTGCGAGGCTGAGCTGAAAAAACTGCGCACGATGAGCAGCATGTCGGCTGAAGCTTCGGTGATTCGTAACTATCTCGACTGGATGGTCTCGCTGCCGTGGAAGAAAGCGACCAAGGTGAAACGTGACCTGCCGGCGGCTGAGAAAATCCTCGATGCCGACCATTCCGGCCTTGAGAAGGTTAAAGAGCGTATCCTAGAGTACCTTGCGGTGCAGGCGCGCACCAAGTCCATCAAAGGCCCTATCCTGTGCCTTGTTGGCCCTCCAGGGGTGGGTAAAACCTCGCTGGCGCGCTCCATCGCCCGGGCGACTGGCCGAAACTACATCAAAATCTCGCTCGGTGGCGTGCGCGATGAATCGGAGATTCGGGGCCACCGCCGTACCTACATTGGTTCGATGCCCGGTAAGCTCATTCAATCCATGAAAAAATCGAAATCGAGCAACCCGATGATGCTGCTCGATGAAATCGATAAAATGGGTAACGACTTCAGGGGCGATCCCGCCGCCGCGCTGCTTGAGGTGTTGGACCCCGAGCAAAACAAGAACTTCAATGACCATTACCTTGAAGTGGACTACGACTTGTCGGAGGTGATGTTCATCACGACTGCCAACTCGCTCAACATGCCGCGACCCTTGCTCGACCGCATGGAGGTGATTCGTCTGTCGGGCTACACCGAGGATGAAAAAGTCGATATTGCGGTTGACCATTTGATTCCCAAGCAGATGAAAGATCACGGCCTGACGGCCAATGAGATCAGCATCTCGGAGGATGCGCTGCGCGATACGATTCGCTATTACACGCGCGAAGCCGGCGTGCGTAACCTTGAGCGCGAAATTGCCCGTATGACACGTAAGGCCGTCAAGCAGATCATGATGAAGGGCGACAAGAAGATTACCATCACGCGCAAGAATCTTGGGAAATATCTCGGGGTGCGCAAAACCAGCTACGGCGAGGCCGAGAAAACCGATCAGGTAGGTGTTACCACCGGCCTGGCATGGACGGAAACCGGCGGTGACCTGCTGGTGATTGAATCCGTCACCGTTCCGGGCAAAGGTGGCATCAAATATACCGGCACGCTGGGGGATGTGATGAAAGAATCCGTGCAGGCAGCACACAGCTATGTTCACAGCCGTGCTCTGGAATTCGGCATAAAACCCACCAAGTTCAAGCAAAAAGACATCCATGTTCATGTCCCTGATGGGGCAACACCCAAAGACGGCCCATCTGCGGGCATTGCTATGTGCACGACCATTGTTTCGGTTCTCACGGGCATTCCCGTGAAGAAAACCGTGGCGATGACCGGTGAGGTCACCCTGCGTGGCCGCGTGACAGCAATCGGTGGCTTGAAAGAGAAGCTGCTTGCCGCGCTGCGCGGTGGCATCACTACGGTGCTGATTCCGCAGGAAAACGTTAAGGATCTCGAAGAAATTCCCGACAACGTGAAGAAGCTCCTCACCATCATTCCCGTCAGCCATGTCGATGAAGTGCTCAAGCATGCGCTCGTGGAAGAACCAACCCCAATTACCGATTGGGTGGAAGTGGAAGATGAGGCACTGCTCAAGTCCGGAAAAGAGGACGAGGACGCCTCGCGCCCGCACTGATGGCAAGGATAATTTTCCACAGCCCTGCAATGCGTAACCCTGGTGATTCGTAGCGCATTGGTGGAAGGTTACATCGTCCCCCGTTGCAGTGATTTTGGAGTGAGTTTTCCACAAGATTTTGCTTAAGCAACCCTGCATATTCGCTGGGTTTTCTTGCGTAGTTACATGAGCATGTTTTAATATGTTCTTGCGTGCCAGCGGGCTCCTCATGCGCTATGGTGGCGGTGTGTTTCATTGAATGAGGAGTTAAATTAACACCATGTTTGGCAACTTTACCCATGTCAAAAAAGCAGCCCAGCTTTTGAAGGCAGTTGGCAACCCACACCGATTGCAGATTCTTACTCAGTTGATCAGTGGAGAAAAAAATGTTGGTGAAATTAACGCAGAGGTTGATGTCAGTCAGCCGGCGCTCAGCCAACATCTGGCGCGCATGCGTGCCGCAGGCATCCTCTCGTCGCGCCGCGATCAGCGCCAAATCTATTATTCCATTTCCGATGCGCAGGTTCTTCGCGCACTTGAGATTATCGCACGCATCACCTCGCCAGCAGAAAACAAGAAATCAAATGCCTAGCGGCCTCGGGTCTGCGTATCTTTTGATTTGTCGGTCACGGTCGCGAGATACACATCCTTACCGCGCAATGCCTGCTCGGCCAGCAAGCGGAAGATTTTAGCCAGTTTCTTACGGCCCGCCGAGGTATTGAGATCAATCCCGTCCAACTCGCTGATATCGAGCTGTGCGAGCTGCATCTTCACCTTATATTCTTCGGGGCTTGCGATGATTTCTTCAGCCAGCGCGTAGAAATAGTCCGCAAGCTCCTGCGGGGTCATCTGGTCGAGGTCAGCCAGAAAGGGATTCTCAGTGGACGATGGTTTGGTTGGGCGCACGGCGAACATCCTCCCCTTCTTCCGCGGCTGCAAGGGTCGCGGCCATGAGCTCTTCAAACTTAGCAAACCCTAGGAACGCAACGCCCGCCTGCAGGTTGTCCATGGAGTCCTGACTGAGGTTCTCATTCACCCATTTAACGCGGTTGGAGGGCTTATCCGAGGCGATATAGGCAAAATAGTTGAAGAATTTATTGCCCGGGAAATCGAACTTCAGTTTGCGCGATTCAATCTCAATCGTGAATGAGCCGAGCAAGACCCCGTTTTTGAAAACATGGGTGGTATTGCCCTGTTCCTCAATGTTGATTCCAAATTGTTCGTAGCGTGGCTGCATAGCCAGCATTTAAGCATGTGACAGGGGAAAAGCAAGGCTTGCACGTGCGAGAAGGAACGAATTGGGACGCTTTATGCAGCTTCGTTGCTGGAAAGGCGCGTTGCAGTCAGGATCACTTCACCGAATTTGGGCGAAAACAGCTTGTTCAGCACCATGCGCTTGATTGAACCTTCGAAATTGCGCAGGCCTTCACCGACCAGGCGGGTATTCACCATAATGGCCTCAAGCCCACCATCGGCCATCGGGTTGGTGCACAGGGCATAGCCGTCCTGATTGAGGGTGATGTAGTCGGTGGGGTTAAA
This sequence comes from uncultured Azospirillum sp., assembly GCA_964578965.1. Classification (GTDB taxonomy): domain Bacteria; phylum Pseudomonadota; class Alphaproteobacteria; order Rickettsiales; family UBA3002; genus QFOX01. The sequence continues at coordinate 7,135 of CAZOFC010000046.1, read as the reverse complement.
CATGGCTGCCTGTAGGTCGGTATCGTGGTTCATATGTTTTGCGCTTTGCGTCATCCCTAAACCATAGCGCAATCGGGGCGAGATGTGTATGACAATTCGATGAAATTCCACCGTGAATTGCGTCAGGTTTGTGTCGGTTTTGTCACAGCAGGGCGGGAAGCTATGCACCTGCAAGCTGCGCAATGCGCGCATAGCTTCCTTGCGAATCATGCAATTCTCAAAAGCGGCATTGCATGCGTAGTATGCTTCAGGAACGTTGATTTAATGTCTCGCCAATTGCCCCGGCCCACCTAGTGGGTCGGGGCATTTTTATCAGAGGTTCTTGTCGCCTCGGCTGAGTGCTATCTGCGCTTCGGCGGCGGCCTGCCCAGCACTTAAACGCAACTGCGCGCCAGCCGCCACTGAGCGTGCCGATTCACGGCTGTTGCGTGAGGTTTTAGGGCGACTCAGCAAATAGCGCACACCGGTCGATAATAACTGGCCAACACTGCCGATGCTGCCTGCCTCGGGGTTGGGCGACACGCCGGCCGGTTGGCCATTCTCGGCAATGATGCCCTGAAAGGTCTGTGCGACTTGCGCTTGCAGGTCCTGCGAGAACTGAGCGCTCAGCTGCTGTAGCAGCGCCTCGGATTCGCGTGCCAGCTGGCGAATGAAATCATCACGAAGTTGGCTTTGGGAAATGACATTTTTGCGGGTGCGGCGGCTGCGAATAAAGCGTCTCATGATGGGCTCCGTTGGTGAAGCCTTATGAACGCATGAAATGCGATTACCGGGAAGAGGGCAGTCTAAACTGGTTTGTCGCGCTTGCTTTTAAGCGTGGCGTCAAACAGCGTGGTGCGCCTGCGGCGGCGTTTCTCGCGTTCTTCCTCGGCGGCACGAAAGCGTGCTTGGGCGGCGGCTTCTTCCGCCGCATCGGGCGCAGGCGGTGTCGCGGTCACGCGTGGCGGTGCTTTCTTTTTCTTGCGTTTTTTACGTTCTTTCTCGACCGCAGCGAAGCTCGCCGCTTCATCCTGCTCTGCGGCTAGCGTATGCCGGGTCACGGTCTTACGCCGGGTCGCTTTACGCAACGCTTCGGTCGAGGCAAAATAGCCGCTTGCCGCCTGTTGCGCAGTGGTTTCATCATTAGCGGAGTTGAGTAAAGGCGTTTGCTTCTTCTCGTTATCGCGGGCGGTGAGAATGAAGCCGCCTTCCGGGCGCACCGTAATTTCAACGGCGATTTTATGGGTCGGCTGCTTGATGCCCTCGCGCTTTTCATAAATGATGATGTAGAGTTTCCCCGGTCCCGGAATGGAGACTTCAGGAAACTCCAAATGCAGTAAATCAAGCTCCGCCTGCGCGGCCTCGATGGTTGCATACGGCTTGCCACGTTTTACCGCCCGCATCACTGGGTGGCCCCAGTTGGGGTGTTTGCTGGTGGGCCGTGCTTTTTGTGGGTGGCTTGCTAGTGGGCGCTCCACTTTGTGCGCCACAAGCGTAAATAGGCCTGATTCGAGCGTCTTGATTTCCATGCGCGCAAAATGGCCGACATACCCAGCCTTGGTTTCCGCCTCATCTACGGCGAATCCCTTGATCCAGAACACGGTGACTGGAAAATCCTTGGTGCTTTGCGGCTGTTCTTTTGACAGCACAAAATACTCGGCAATGGTTTTAAAGCGGGCGAGAGCCTGCTTTTTTTCCTTATACCGATAGCGGCCGTTGACCAGCGCTTCAATCGTGGGATGTTTGATGGTGGCGTATTTACGCGATGTTGTTGCCATGACTTAAGTATGGCAAAACCTACGCGCGCGCGCAAACAAAAGAAAAGGTGACAGGGGTTAGCCTGTCACCTTTTTTACGTCTGTTGTTTAAAAAAAAGCGTTGGCTATGCGACCGCCGCTTGGCGTGGCGCACCCGAACGAGGGCCTTGATGGCGGTTACCGCCGCCATTGCCGCCGTTACCAGCGTTACCACCGTTGCTTCCGCCATTGCCACCACGGTTACCGCCACCAAAGCGCTTGCCGCCGCTACGGCCGCCACGACGTTTGGCTTTGCCCATGCCCGCTGGCAGGGGCTCAAGCTTGATATTCGGATCCATCAGCTTCTGGATGGCGCGCCATTTCAGCGTATCCTCAGGGCAGATGAAGCTGATCGCCGCGCCATCTGCGCCCGCACGGCCAGTACGGCCAATGCGGTGGATGTAATCTTCCGGCGCTTGTGGCAGGTCATAGTTCACCACATGCTCGATATGCGGAATATCAAGGCCACGGCTGGCGATATCGGTCGCGACCAGAATGCGGTGACGCTTTTCACGGAAGGCCGCAAGCACGCGTTCACGCTGGCGCTGCTGCAGGTCACCATGGATGGCATCGGCGGTGAAGCCCGATTTCTTGAGCTTGGCAGCCAGTTTCTCGGTGCTGTATTTCGCTTTCACGAAAATGATGACCGTACCATCCCGCGCTTTGAGCTCCTGAATGAGGGTGTTGTATTTCTCTTCATTCGTCACATGCAGGGTTTTCTGCTCGATGCGATCGGCGGCTTTGTTGGTTTCGCCGACTTCAACGCGTGCTGGGTTGCGCAGGTATTTTTCGGATAGTTTGAGAATCTGCGGAGGTAGCGTTGCCGAGAAGAGGAGGGTCTGGCGCTGCTGTGGCAGGTATTTCAAAATCGCCATGATCTGGTCTTCAAAGCCCATATCGAGCATACGGTCAGTCTCGTCGAGCACGAGATAGGTCGCGTCATGCAGCATGAGGCTACCGCGCTGCAAATGATCGCTGATGCGGCCAGGGGTGCCGACAATGATCCGTGGGCGGGCACGTAATTGCGCCTGCTGTTTTGGCATCGAGTCACCGCCGATGAGCAGGGCGGTTTTGATCGTACCATATTGGCCGACCAGTTGCTTCACCACCGCCTCGACCTGATTGGCGAGTTCGCGGGTGGGCAGCATGATGAGCGCAGTGCCGCGGGTGTTGGTCAGCATGCGGGCGATCATGGGAATGCAGAACGCAGCCGTTTTACCCGAGCCGGTCATCGCAGTGCCAAGCACGTCGCGCCCTTCAAGGACGAGCGGAATGGATTGCGCCTGAATGGGGGTCGGCGTGGTGAAATTCATAGCTTTGATGGCTGCGCGCAGCTGTGGCGGCAGGTTTAATTCATCGAAATGTTGCATGGTAAGTAAATCCTATGGTTGAGATGTGTGTGATAAGCCGCAGATAAACCCAATGTTTATCCACGGAATTTAGGTGTCTGTTATGCAGCACCTAAACACAAATCAACGCTTGGTAGGCAAGCGGCGTAGATAGGTACTACGAGTTTCACCGATGTAGGCTGGTGAAACGAAAACAAAGCAGGCGAGTCGAAGAACTTTAAAATAAACCCGCCGGACGCATCCGGCGGGAGTTATCTAAAGCTTAGCTTGAGGCTTTAATTATGCAGCGATCTTGAGGTTAGCTGCCGAGGTTTTGCCTTTGTTGGTGGCAAGCTCGTAGCTTACTTTCTGACCTTCGTTCAGCGAACGCAGGCCTGCTGCTTCCAGTGCCGTGATGTGTACGAACACATCTGCACCGCCCTGATCGGGTTGAATAAAGCCGTAGCCTTTGGTTGGGTTGAACCATTTAACGATACCAGTAGCCATTAGAGAACTCCTAAAGAATGGCGATTAACGAACCGCACAGGCACGCCTGTACAATCCTTATCCCGCATTTACCACCGTGGCAAACACGCGAGCGAGCAAAGCCCGTGAAGGGGGAACCCTCACGCCTAACTCTTTGTAACATCGAAGGAGTTTTGGCTCCGTTCGCAACCACCGTAGAAATTCACTTTGGCAGCGAACCCGAGCAGAGGTAGATAGCATCAAAGAGTTAGTAGCCTAACTCGGGTGTTGTTATGCCTCAAAAAGCGCCTTACGTCAAGGGCAAAGCAGGGGTTGCGCAATCAGGCCTAGCATTTACCGCCTGTTTCTTCTACATGCCTTGCCCATGAACCAGACACTTACACCCACCAAATGCGGGCACATTGCCCTGATTGGCGCGCCTAATGCAGGCAAATCCACGTTCCTCAACCGTATGGTGGGGGCGAAGATTTCCATCGTCACCCCCAAAGCGCAGACCACCCGCGTGCGGGTGACGGGCGTGACCATGGAAGGCGAGGCGCAGCTCGTGTTCCTTGATGTGCCGGGGGTGTTCAACGCCAGCGAAACCTTCGAAAAAGCCATGGTCGGTGCGGCATGGAATGCGGCAAAGGGTGCAGATGTCATCCTCTTCATCCATGATGCGCGCAAAAAGCCGACCGAGGAAACCGAAGAAGTGCTCACCCGCATCAAGCAGATGGAAAAACCCGCCATTATTGCCCTGAATAAAACGGATGCGGTGGCCGATAAGAAAGTGCTGCTCGAGCGCACGGTGTGGTTCAATGAGCGCTTGGTGTGGCAGCATATATTCATGATTTCCGCCCGCAAAGGCGACGGGGTGCAGGATGTGCGCGAGTGCCTGGCTGAGATGATGCCAGCAGGCCCACTGCTTTATGACCGCGATGCCTTGACCGATATGCCCATGCGCCTGTGCGCGAGCGAGCTGACGCGCGAGCAATGCTTCCTGAAATTGCAGGAAGAGCTGCCCTACACGCTAACCGTTGAGAACGAAAAATACGAAACGCGGGCGGATGGATCGGTCGAGATTCATCAGAACATCATTGTACAAAATGAGCGCCAAAAAACGATTCTCATTGGCTCAGGCGGGCAAATGCTGAAAGCTATTGGCGAACGCGCGCGGCATGAAATTGGCCGCTTGCTCGGTGCGAAATGCCATCTCTATCTGTTCGTCAAAGTGCGGGCGGATTGGAAAAACAAACCCGAGAGCTATAGCTATCTCGGGCTCGAGTTTGAGAAGAAGTAGTAGTTAGGTTTTAGGTTACAGGTTGCAGCTTTTTCGAGTATGCTGCGCCCGCGTACCATATTCTTCTAGTTGCTGAAACCTGTAACCTGAAACCTGCCCATGCTCTCCTTCACCGATGATGCGTTGATTCTGACCGTCGATAAGTTCGGCGACCATGATGCCATCGTGAACCTGTTTTGCGCCGAGCATGGGCTGGTGCGCGGGGTGGTCAAACGTGGGCTGACCTCCAAAAACCGGGCTGATATTCAGCCTGCCACCCTTGTTGAGGCAACATGGAAAGCGCGCCTGCCCGAGCATATGGGCAGCATCACGCTGGAGGCCAAGCACAGCTTCGCCGCGCGGGTGATGAGCGATGCGCTCAAGCTTTCCGCCGTCGGCAGTGTGATGGCGATGATGGCCGCAAGCCTCGCCGAGCGCGACGCGCACCCGGAACTTTATGTGCAAACCGTAACCTTCTTGCAGCATGTGGCGGCGGGCACCGAGCCGCTCATCTGGCTTGCCGAATATGTGCGGCTTGAACTTGCCTTGCTGGAACTGGCGGGCTTTGGGCTTGATTTAACTGCCTGTGCCGCGACCGGCACCACCGAGCAATTGACCTATGTCTCGCCTAAATCCGGCCGGGCGGTGAGCCAAGCGGCAGGCGCCCCTTACCATGACCGCATGCTGGCCTTGCCCGAGTTCATCAAGGATGGCGAGCATGTGCCCGAATCCTTACATCAGGTGGGGGAGGGGATTGCCCTTATTGGGCACTTCCTTGAAACACGGTTACTGCCCGCACTGCATCGTAAACCACCCGCACTTCGGGCCCATTTCACGCAGTTGCTGGCGCGCAAAACCGTCAGCTAATCCTTACCGTTTAGTAACGAAATTCTGCTTATCCACTGTGCAAATCTTCACAGACTTGTCACATTTCTTGGCGCTCTAAAATGCTAGTATCTGTTGTAGAGGTACTATGAACGCGTCGGTGAAACCACAGGACAAGCAAGACCAAGCTGCAGCGAATGGCGCGGCTGGTGCAAAAGCGATTGTAAATGGCGTGGGCGAAGCTGTGGATGCAGTGACTGGCGCAGTTTCTGGCAAGCCAGCTGATAGCAAAGACAAACCCGAAAAAGCGAAAGATTCTGGCACCGGCATTGGCGGTTTTTTTGGTGACCTTTGGGATAGCATCAAAGAATTTTTCAGTAACTTCAATGAAAACGGTTCTATCGGTTCCATCCTTGGCGGCATCCTCGGCCTCGGTGGGGCGTGGCTTGCCGGGAATTTCTTTGGCGGTGGTATTATGTCCACTATTCTCATGGTCGCACTGGCTGTGCCACTGATGTTGGTTGGTAGCGATACCATCGGCGGTTGGATTAACGGGGCGCTAGGTACTTCAAAAACGGATTCCGCCCAAAAATCATCCGAGCCATCCCGCACGCGCGAAGTGGCACAAGGAGCTGCACCTCAAAAATCAGCCGCGGTTGAACAAACGAATGGTCGCGCTGCTTCATCTACCCCAGCGCTGACGCTCAGCAATGAAGAGATGCTGGCGATGGTGAACCCCACCAACGGCCAACCCGACACTAACACGCGCGACCGCCTTGAAATCTTTGTGGACCCGAACGACACAACGCGCCGCCTGCAGGTGCGCCCTGTGGCCGACTCGGTTGCCGATCGACCCGGCATCATTACGCTGGCTGCCCTTCGCGAGCAGGTCGGCTCCTCGGCCACCGGTATTGTCTTTGGTCAGGCTCTCAATGGCGTGGTGAGTGTGCAAGCCGCACCGATTGGCGCGCTGCCCGGCGCACCTGCTGCCCAAGGCCGCGCATAAACCCTTGCATTCGGGCGCGGTTGCGCTAGTTTCGCCGCCCAATGGCTAAAACCCCGACCGCAGAAGCAACCCCGATTGAAACCGTATCGTTCAAGGATGCCCTTGGCGAGCGCTACCTTGCCTATGCGCTTTCGACCATCACCGCGCGTTCGCTGCCGGATGTGCGCGATGGCTTGAAGCCCGTTCATCGCCGCTTGCTCTATGCCATGATGCAGCTCAAGCTCGACCCTGCCTCGGGCTACAAAAAATGCGCCCGCGTGGTGGGGGATGTGATTGGTAAATACCACCCGCATGGCGATGTAGCGGTATATGATACGCTGGTGCGTCTGGCGCAGGATTTTGCCCTGCGCTATCCGCTCGTGGACGGGCAGGGGAATTTCGGCAGTATTGATGGCGATAACGCAGCGGCGATGCGTTATACGGAAGCGCGGTTGACAGAAGTTTCACTGTTGTTGAT